>NZ_JBEOXI010000005.1:0-75330 GCF_040296465.1 Streptomyces sp. NPDC002130 | reverse complement strand
CGAGGTGCCGGGCGCGCCAGCCGGCGAGGTACCGGGCGCGCCAGCCGGCGAGGTACCGGGCGCGCCAGCCGGCGAGGTACCGGGCGCGCCAGCCGTCGAGGTACCGGGCGCGCCAGCCGGCGAGGTACCGGGCGCGCCAGCCGGCGAGGTACCGGGCGCGCTAGCCGGCGAGAGGTGTCCGCGGCGGCCGTAGGCCCACGCCTTCACCGCGACCGGCGAGTTCGGCGAGGACGGCCGAGAGGCGCTCCTGGTGGCGGGGCCCGATCCGGGCCGTGTCGTCGAGGTGCACGGCGCAGGCGGTCGTGGTGTCGACGAGGCGTTCGAGGAGGTCGGCCACCTCGTCCGCGCCTTCGGTGTGCCGGGCGAGGGCGGGCAGTTCGTGGGCGGCGCGGGAGATGGCCGCACGGGCCTCGGCCAGGGTGCGGTAGGCCTCGCGGCGCAGGGTCCAGCGGGTGGCGCGGTGGTCGGAGGGCGTGCCGGAGTTCCCGATGCGCGGGGCGTCTGCCTCGTCGAGCACGTGCGTGAGGTAGGCGTACGCGGCCTCGTTCGCCGCCACGAGCCGGGCGCGCACTCCCCCGCCGCGCTGGCCTGGCATCGGCAGATGCCCGACGATCAGCACGATCGCGCAGGCCAGCAGCGTCTCGCCGATCCGGCCGGCGGAGGCCTGGGGCTCGCCGCCGACCATGACGAGCGCGAGGACCAGGACGGTGACGACGGCGGTCTGGGCGGCGAAGTGCCGGGTGGCCACGGGTATCAGCGCTCCGCTGAGGGCCACGAGCGCGATGAGCCCTCCGGGGTGGGGCAGGACGGCGGCGAACCCGGCGAAGAGCAACGCCCCGAGGACGGTCCCGGCGGCCCGGTTCAGCACCCGCGAGGCCAGCGGCCCGAGGTCGGGCTTGACCAGGAAGACGGCCGTGGCGGGCAGCCAGTACCAGTGCTCGTGCTGCCCGTACCACTGGCCTCGGTGCAGCGCCTGGGCGACGGCCGAGCTGGCGCCGAAGCAGAGGGCGACGCGCAGCCCGTACTCGCGTCCGGCGCTGCCGAAGACGGCGCGCAGCCGGTCCCGGGCGCTGCGGGACCGGGTGTGCAGGTCGCCGCCCCGGCCCTGGTCGAACGCCTCGGCGGCGTGCAGGAGGGCGTCGTCCAGGGCGCGCAGGGCGGGCGCCGAACGGGACGGTGCGGGCAGCGGCCCGGTGTGGGTGTTGCCGCGCACGGCGGCGGCAAGCCGCCGCGGGCCTTCGGAGGCCCGCTCGGCGACGGCCTCCTCGGCCCAGGCGAGGGCGGTGGCGGCCTCCGCGAGGGGCAGCGCCGCGGCGTACTGGGCGTGCAGCCGCCGCTCGGCGGATGAGGAGGCGTACCTCCGCAGCCGGGGCCCGGCGAGGGCGTCCTGGGCGTGGTCGAGGGCGGCGGTGAGCGCGGCACGGCGGCGGATGGCGTCCGGCCCGCCGACGGCGTCGAGCAGATCGGCGACGGCCTCGTACACACCGGCCACGGCCTGCCGCTCCCCGTCGAACCGGAAGTCACCCGCGAGGGAGCCGGGCGTGGGCAGGACGAGCCGCAGCACGAGCAGCCACCCCGCGCCGACGAGAAAGGCGAGCGCCCGCTCCCATCCGGGCTCCGGCAGGGGCATCCCGGCACCGATCGCCGCGCCGACCAGCAACTGCGTTCCGGCGGCGGACGCCACGGGCCCGACGGCGCTCATCCCCCCGGCGACGAGCCCGACGACCGTGAGCACCACGGTGAGGACGACCGCCCCGGTCTCCTGCCCGGCGTACGTCCCTACGACGAGTCCCGTCGCACCACCGAGGGCGGGCGCTCCGATCCGCTTGACCGACAGGCGCCGGCTCCCGGGCCGGTCGTTGATCCCGGCGAGCATGGCGGCGATGGCGGCCACGACCCCGAGGGAGGTGAGGCCGGTCTGCACGGCCACGAGCAGGACGGGCCCGGCGGACAGGGCCCCCCGGGTCACCGCGTTCCAGGGCACCGGCCCCCGCTGGGCACGGAGGGCGTGCGCGAGCCAGGGCGGAAGCTTCGGGGCGGTGCGGCGGGACACGGAGCTCCTGTCGTCTCGGCGAGGGCAGGGGTGAGCCTTCGGGCGACGGCGGCCGGGGCGGGGTGTGGCTGTCCACGGTAGGCGGGGTTCCTGGAGGACAGGTTTCCGGAACGTGTCGGACGGCTCGGAACCGGTGTTCTTTATGTACGCAATCAAGAGGTGCGCGCTGTACGCGATGAGGAGCTGCGCGATCAGGAGACGGGCCGCGGCAACCTTTTCGGGCCCGGCGACCACTGGTGAGTCGTGAGCGCGCGTTATCCCGAACCACGCAAGGACCCGAAGGACTCATCCGTGGCATCCCCATCGCACCGCCGCCCCGTCCGCAAGCGGCGCACGGCCCTCGTCCTCGCCGTCGCCGCGGCGGCCGTGGGCCTCCTCGTCTCCCTCGTGATCGCCCTGCGCCCCGGCGGTGAAGCGGACACGGTGCGCACCGCGGCCCAGGCCACCGCCGGCGCCCGGCCGACCGCCCCGCCGACGACCCGCAAGGCCACACCTGCGTCGAAAACCTCCGAGGCACCCGAGGCTTCCAAGACCTCCCGGGCCCCGAAGCCCGCGGCGACCACCCCTTCGGCGCGGCCCTCGCCCACCGCCACCCGGCCCTCCGCACCGCGTCCGGCGTCCGGCACGGCACCCCTGGCGGGCAGGATCAAGCCCGGCACCACCTACAAAGGTGTCGCCACCCACTACGACGCCAAAGACGGCGACGGGGCCTGCCTCTACGGCCCGAGCCCCGACCTCATGGTCGCGGCGATGAACCACACCGACTACGAGACGTCCCAGGCGTGCGGGGCGTACATCCTGGTCCGCGCGGCGAACGGCGCCTCCGTCACCGTCCGGATCACCAACGAGTGCCCCCTGCCCTGCGCTCCCGGGCAGATCGACCTCAGCAAGGAGGCCTTCGCGAAGCTCGCCGGACTCTCCGCGGGCCGGATACCGATCACCTGGAGTCTGCAGAGCCCCGACATGTCCCAGACGCTCTCGATCCGCTACAAGACCGGCTCCAGCAGCCACTGGTGCGGCATCCAGGCACTGGGTCACCGCAATCCGCTGGCGCGGCTGGAGGTCAGGACCGGCAGCGGCTGGACCCGGCTGACCCGGACCGAGTACAACTACTTCCTCTCCCCCGGCGGCACCGGCTGCGGCGGCCCCCTCAGGCTCACCGACATCTACGGCGAACAGCTCACCGTCGACGGCATCGCGATCCGCCCGGACACCGTCCAGCCGGCCCGCGTCCAGTTCACCCGCCGGTGACGGCTTCCACGGCCCGGGCGAGGAGGGTCTCCGTGTCGGCGACGGCCCCGGTGAGTGCGGCCGGATCGTCCGGCAGGTCGCCGAGGACCGCGTCCACCTGACGCAACCCCGCCCGCGCGACCAGCCCCTTCTCGTTGGTGACCCACTCCCCGCGCGCGGCCAGCACCGCGTGCGCGGTCTGGGTCGCCGCGAGCGCGATCGCCCCCGCGACCTGTGTGACGGCGCCCTTCGGGGCGTGGCCGGCCTTGGCGTAGGCGAGGGTGGCCGCGGCCATGCCGTGCCAGCGCGCGGGGGCGCTCTCGCGCAGGGCCCGCGGATAGGCGCCCGGGTGGGGCAGTTCGCCCCGCAGCACCCGGTTGACCGCGAGTTCGGCGACGAGCAGGTACGTCGGGATGCCCGCCAGGTGGAACATGAGGGGCTCGACACGGAAGCGGCCCGCCTCCGCTTCCGCCGCCTCGTGTTCGACCACGTCCAGATCGCGGTAGTGGACGTCGACGGAACGGCCCTCGATCGTCAGCCAGGCGCCCGAGTTGAAGACACCCCCGCCCCAGGCGCCGAGCTCGCAGACCTCGCCCTCCCAGCCGACCGCGCGGAGGTCGGCCGGGTCGAAGGCGCCGCGGTAGTAGACCGCCAGGTCCCAGTCGCTGTCGGGCCGTTCGGTGCCCTGGGCCCGGGAGCCGCCGAGGGTGACGGCCTCGACGGCGGGCAGGGCGGCCAGGCGGTCGGCGGTGGCGGCGAGGAAGGTGTGGTCCGGGAGGACGGGCACGGCGGCTCCTGGGCAGACGGACCCTGGGCGGGCGGGACCTGGGCAGCGTAGGGGGCGGGCCCGGTCGCCGGGTACCGAAATACGGGTGCGTGCACATGCCGCGGCCCGCATGATCGGTGGGTCGTCGTGCCGCCGCCCGCAGATCGGAGCCCTCACGTGATCCGCCGCGTCACCGTCCCGAGCCTCTTCCCGCCGCCCACCTACTCCCACGTGTCCGTCGTGGAGGCCGGCACGCGGCTGGCGTTCCTCGCCGGGTCCGTACCGCTGGGCCCGGACGGCACGCTCGTGGGACCCGGCGACCCGGTGCGGCAGGCGGAGCAGGTCATCGAGAACCTGCGCGAGCAACTGGCCGCCGTCGGCAGCGACCTGGGGCACGTCGTGGCGACCGACGTGTACGTGGTGAGCGGCGAGCCGGCCGTGCTGTCCGCCGTCTGGAGCGTGGTCGAGGCGTCGGGCCTCAGTACGGGCCCGCACTCGTCGACGCTGATCGGCGTGGCGTGTCTCGGCTACACCGGGCAGTTGGTGGAGATTACGGCGACAGCCGTCGTTCCCGAGTAGGCGAGGACCGCCATGTTGATCGAGCACCGCGGGCGGCGTCCCGTCGTCCCCGAGTCCGCGTACGTCGCCCCGACGGCCGTTGTGTGCGGGGCCGTCGTCCTCGGTGAGCGCAGCCGGGTGCTGCACGGGGCCGTGCTCACCGCCGAGGACGGGGAGGTGCGGGTCGGCTCGGACGTCGTCGTCATGGAGAACGCGCTGGTGCGGGGGCGTGCCCGGCACCCCGCCGTGATCGGTGACGCGGTGCTCGTCGGCCCGCACTCCCATGTCAACGGGGCGACCCTGGAGGACGAGGTCTTCGTCGCCACGGGCGCCTGCGTCTTCCCGGGGGCCGTCGCCGGCGCCGGCTCGGAGCTGCGGATCCACAGCGTGCTGCACGTCAACTCCGTGCTGCCGCCCGGCACGGTCCTGCCCATCGGCTGGATCGCGGCGGGCGCGCCCCGGGCCCGGCTCTTCGCCCCCGGGGAGCACGACGAACTCTGGCAGATCCAGGAGGCGCTGGACTTCCCCGGCACGGTGTACGGCATCCCACGCGGCACGTCGATGCGGGAGGTGATGGCCCGGCAGGTGGGGTTCTACGGGGCCCATCGGGACGACGTCACCCTCGACGGACCGGCATGAGCTACCGCCCCGCGGGCCTGCCCCAAGCCCTTCGTTTCGGGAGCGGCTCGGCGTAGCTCCCCACCCGGCTCGTCGTCAGGCCCAGCGCCACCAGTGACTCCGCCAGTCTGACCGCCGCGGCGACCCCGTCGACGACCGGCAGGCCCAGCTTCCGACCGACGACCCGCTGCAGCCCCGTCATGCCGGCGCAGCCCAGGACGAGGACCTCCGCCCCGGCCGCGCAGGCCCGTTCGGCGGCGGCCAGGAACGCCGTCTCGGTCCGCTCCTCGTCACCGAGGTCGAGCACGTTCAGGCCCGTGCCGACGATCGCCGCGCAGTTGCGCGCCACACCGGCCGTCTCCAGGCTGTCCTCGATCTGGCCGCACGAGCGCTCCAGGGTGGTCACGACGCCGTAGCGGCGGCCCAGCAGGCAGGCGAGATGCGCCGCGGCCTCGGTGATGTCGACGACCGGTACGTCGACCAGTTCCCGTACGCCCTCCCTCCCGTGCTCCCCGAATCCGGCCAGGACCACGGCGTCGTACGGCGGCCCGTCGTAGGTGCGCAGCGTGTCCAGGACGGCGGCGGCGGACAGGTAGCTGTCGAGCCAGCCCTCCGCGGACGCCGGTCCCCAGGCGGGGGTCAGTCCGGTCACGGTGGTGCCCGGGCCTGCCGCGGCCCGGGCACCTCGTACGATCTCCTCGGTCATCTCCTGCGTGGTGTTGCAGTTGGTGACGACGATCCGCACGTCTCTCAGACCTCCGCGGTGGCGCGCTCGGGACGGCACAGGGCCGCGTACAGGCCGGCGGCGATCGCCGTGCCGATGAACCAGGAGTACGGGGCCACGTCGCTGAAGGTCTTCACCAGCGCGAGCACCGCCGCGACACCGGCCGCCGGCAGGAACGCCCACAGCGCCTTGGGGTTGAAGCCCTTGCGGTAGTGGTAGCGGGCGCCGGGCGAGGCGTCGAACAGCTCGTCCACGTTCACACGGCCGCGCTTGACCCAGTAGTAGTCGACCATGATCACGCCGAACAGCGGGCCGAGGAAGGCGCCGAGGCCACCGAGGAAGTAGTTCACGACGGTCGGGTTGGAGAAGAGGTTCCACGGGGTGACGAGCAGCGCCGCGACCGTGCTGATCATGCCGCCGACCTTGAAGGTGATCTTCTGCGGCCACACGTTGGCCAGGTCGTACGCCGGTGAGACGAAGTTGGCGACGATGTTGACGCCCATGGTGGCGATGGCGAAGGTCAGCGCGCCCACCACCAGCACCCAGGTGTTGCCGATCTCGGCGACGAGGTAGGCCGGGTCGGTGATCTCCTTGCCGAAGACCTCGAAGGCGCCCGCGGTGACGATGACCGACACGATCACGAAGGCCGTGGAGTTGATCGGCAGGCCCCAGAAGTTGCCGCGCTTGACGGACTTGTAGTCGGGCGCGAAGCGGGAGAAGTCGCAGAAGTTGAGCATCAGCGTGCCGTACGTGGCGAGGACCAGGCCGATCGCGCCGAACCACTGGCGCCACTGCTCCCCGACGGACACCGGGTGCGGGGTGGAAGTGAGCGAGATCGTCCAGCCGGCCTTGGCGAGGATCCAGACGGCCAGCGCGATCATCACGAGCCAGATCGCCGGGCCGCAGAAGTCCTGGAACTTGCGGACCGACTCCATGCCCCGGCTGATGATCGCCGCCTGGACCAGCCACAGGGCGATGAAGGAGACCCAGCCGAGGGCGTCCAGGCCCAGGAACGAGTTGTGCGTCCACGACTCCAGGCCGGGCCAGGCCGCCAGCAGCATCACATTGACGGCGACGGAGGCGAGGTACGTCTGGATGCCGTACCACATGATGGCGATCACGGCTCTGATCAGCGCCGGGATGTTGGCACCCCAGATGCCGAAGGCGATCCGGCTGACCACCGGGAAGGGCACGCCGTGGCGCTGGCCGATCTTCCCCATCCAGTTCATGCCGATGTAGATGATCACGAACCCGACGAGCAGGGACGTGAAGATCTGCCAGACGTTCATGCCCAGGAAGAGCAGCCCGGCGGCGAAGGTGTAGTTGCCGAGGTTGTGGACGTCGGACATCCACATGGCGAAGAGGTCGAAGACCTTCCAGTTGCGCTTCTTGGCGGGCGCCAGGTCTTCGTTGGTGAGCCGGGGATCGGGGACGAACGTGGGGGTGCCGGTGGTCGCGGCACGATCGGCGAGGGACACGGGGCCTCCAGAGCAAGGGGACGACGGAGGGCTGCGCTGCGGTGGGGGCTGCACGGCTAGCGTGTTTGGTATACCAAACTGCCGTCATGGTCTCGCCGTCAACAGTTCTGACGGATATCGCTCCTGTTAACGCTCCGTAAAACACACCTCGCGTCGGCGAAGATGGGCTGCATGACGAAGATCGAACCCCTGGGAGCGGTGCGCGAACGCGTCACGTCCGAGCTGCGGCAGCAGATCATCGCGGGCAGCCTGCTTCCCGGCGACCGCCTGGTCGAACGTGAGCTGGCGGATCGGTTCGGCGTCTCGCGCGTGCCGGTCCGGGAGGCGATCCGGGCCCTCGTGGCCGAGGGCTTCGTCCACTTCGAGACGCCCCGCCGCACGGTAGTACGCCGTCTCACCCCGACCGACGTCAAGGAATTGTTCGAACTGCGAGAAGCCCTGGAGGTCTACGCAGCCGGACTCGCCGCGTCCCGCGCGACGCGGGAAGACCTGGCCGAGGTCCAGGAACTGATCGACCGCGCGGCCGCCGCCACCGAGGCCGGGGACGCCGAGGCGATCACCGACATCAACAGCCGGCTGCACGACCGCATCATGGCGATGGCCGGCAACAGCCTGCTGAGCGAGGCCCTGGAACCGGTCGCCGGGCGGCTGCGCTGGATGACCCGGCGCAACGAGGAGTGGCCCCAGCTCCTGGTGGAACACCGCGAGCTGTACGAGGCCATCGCCTCGGGCGACCCGGACCGGGCCCGCGCGCACGCGCTGACGCACGTGCGGACCAACTACCGCTCCACCGTCCGCCACCTGTTCGGCGAGGAAGCCGCTCCCTGACCACCCGGGGAAGAGGGCGCTCCCTAGCCGTCCCGGGTCGGCAGCTCCGCCGCCCGTCCGGCCGTCCGCAGGACGTCGCGCAGCATGGTGGGGGTGAGCCGGCCGGTGAAGGTGTTGCGCTGGCTGACGTGGAAGCAGCCGAAGAGTTCCAGGCCGTCGAGGTGGAACCGGGCGCCGTGCGAGAAGGCGGGGCGTGGCCGGGGCACGGACCAGCCGGCCTCGGCGAACGCGGGCAGTGCGGCCTGCCAGCCGAAACCGCCGAGCACCACCACGGACCGCAACGTCGGGCGCAACAGCCGCAGTTCCTGCACGAGCCAGGGACGGCAGGTGTCCCGCTCCTCGGGGGTGGGTTTGTTGGCGGGCGGGGCGCAGTGCACGGGCGCGGTGACGCGCACGCCATGCAGCTCCAGGCCGTCGTGGGCGTGCACGGCGGTCGGCTGGGAAGCGAGGCCCACGTCGTACAGCGCCTCGTAGAGCACGTCCCCGGAGCGGTCGCCGGTGAACATCCGGCCGGTGCGGTTACCGCCGTGCGCGGCGGGAGCGAGTCCGACGATCAGCAGCCGGGCGTCCGCCGGCCCGAAACCGGGCACCGGCCGGCCCCAGTACGTCCAGTCCGCGAAGGCGGCCCGTTTGACCCGGGCCGCCTCCTCCCGCCAGGAGACCAGCCGGGGGCAGGCCCTGCAGTCCGCGATGCGCCGGTCGAGGAGGGGAAGGCCGCTGGCGTCCATCACTCCACCGTAGGCGCGGCGGGGACGATCCCCCTCACTGGGGGCGGAACGCTCAGGACACGCCGGCACGCGAGCCCGAGGCGATGGCCGTGCCCGGCGCGGGCCGCGCGCCGACGCGGCGCAACCAGAGCAGGGCGCCGGACACCAGCACCGCACAGGTCAGCAGCCACGGCAGCGGGCCCGGCCGCATCGCCCCGACGACGAGGCCGATGAGCGCGCCGGCCAGCTGCAGGGCGAGCGACTGGACGGACAGGGCGGTGGCCCGGCCCGCACCGGCGACGCGACGGTGCAAGAGGTCGTTCTGGTTCGGGGACGCGGCGCCGATGCCGAGGTAGAGCAGGCAGAAGCCGACGACCGCCAGGGCCGTGGCCACCGGGTGCACCGAGGTCGCGGTGACGGCAAGCAGCAACAGGCCGGTCGCCCCGGTGCCGAGACAGACCAGCACGGCCCGCTCGCCACTGCCCGCCACCTTGGCGGTGAGCGGCGCGAGGTGGCTGCCGACAGCATTGCAGACGAACCCCACGCAGGAGAGCGCGGCGTACACCATCGCTCCGGAGCCAGGCGCTCCGGTCAGCTCGACGGTACGGCCCGGTATGAGCAGTTCGATGGTGGCCACGGCGCTGCCGACGGTCGCGGCGGTGAGCAGGATCCTGCGTACCAGTGCGTCGCGGCCGCCCAGCCGCAGTCCGCCCAGGACGGTGACCGGGACGCCGCGCAGCACGGAACGCAGAGTGGCCGGCGGCCGCGGCGGCTCGCGCAGGACGGCCAGTACGTAGCAGACGAGGACGACCCTGACGGCGGCTCCCAGCAGCATCGGAACAGACAGGGGCAGCACCACACCGGACGTCGCCTCGCTCAACCGGGCGCCGAGGCCGGGCCCAAGACCGAGCAGCCAGGGCAGGGCACCACCGAGCAGCAAGCCGAACGCGAGGGCGGCGGAGGTCGCGGAGCCGCCCCTGGCCAGGCCCGTGCGCAGCTCGGCGTCCGGGCCGGCGGACTGCTGGACGGTGTCGACGTACCAGGCCTCGGCGGTGCCGCTGGACAGGGCCCGGGCCACGCCCATGAGCACCATGCCGGCGGTGAGCACCCACGCGGTGGTGCCGAGGCCGACCAGGACGCAGGCGACCACGTTGAGCGCACCGGCCAGGGCCAGGACCGGTCGGCGCCCGAGGACATCGGAGAGCCCGCCCGTGGGCAGCTCCAGCGCGGCCACGGTGAGCGAATGGGCGGCGAAGAGCCCCGCGATCGTGGCCAGGGACATGCCTCGCTCGCTGAGCAGCAGGACCATCGAGGCCAAGCCGAGGCCCGACGGCAGCCATACAAGCGTGCAGACGGTGACGTAACGTCGGCGAGCCGTCCGTGACCCCGGCAGCTCGGTCATGAGGCGCCCTGCCGGTCCGTGTCCCCACGGTCGTGCGGGGCGAGTGGCAGCCCGGCGGTGAGGAGCACCACGGGTACCGCGCGCGGGTCGTCCGCGTCCCGGGCCGTCAGCTCCTCCAGCTTCCGGGCCACGGTGTCCCACAGCTCCGTGAGCGACTGAGCCGTCAGCCGGGGCACGAGGTCCCTGATCCCGGACGGCTCCACCCACTCCTGGCCGAGACGCCCGGCCGCCAGGTCCGCCTCGTGCCGGGCGAGGGACCGCTCCAGATGCTCGACCTGCTGCCGCCGCGAGAGGCTGACGAAGGCCCGGCCCGCAGCGGTGGACTCCATCGTCTCGTTGCTCCAGGACGTGAGGGTGTGCAACGCCCGCCAGCGCCGCTCCCGCCCGTCGCGGTGCTCGGCCTCGGCGATGAACGCGTACTTCGCCAGCACTCGCAGGTGATAGCTGGTCGACGCCGACGACTCCCCCGTCCGCGCGGCCAGCTCACTCGCCGTTGCGGGCCCCTCCTGCCGCAACAGCCCGAGCAACTGGATGCGCAGGGGGTGGGTCAGGGCCTTCAGTGCGTCGGTGTCGCGCTCGGGGTCGAGTAGGCGCTTGCGCTCGTCGCTGTCCATGGCGGGAGGTTAGGCCGCCGAGGGCACTTAGCAAAACGGTTTTTGCAAAACTTCTTTGGCGAATTGGGTTCTACAGTGACCGGAGGTGCGGGGAGCCATCCCGCCGGGCGACTCGGAGAGCTCTCGGAGGGCCCCTCGGAGGGCTATGGTCGAGGGCATGGCTTCTCAGGGTGCGCAACACGACAGAACGGACGGGACGGAAGACCAGGCGCCCGGGTCCCCCACGCCCGCCGGCACCTCCGAGGGGAACGATGCCCGGCCCCTGGATCCGAAGGTCGCCGCGGCGATCACCGCTGCCGAGGCCGCGGGCCCGCAGGCGGGTACGACCGTCCGCGTCGACAGCTGGATCTGGTCCGTACGGCTCGTCAAGAGCCGCTCCATGGGATCAACCGCCTGCCGGGGCGGCCACGTGCGGGTCAACGGCGAGCGTGTGAAGCCCGCACACGCCGTGCGCGTCGGTGACGAGGTGCGCCTGCGACACGAAGGCCGCGAACGGGTCGTCATCGTCACGCGGCTGATCCGCAAGCGGGTCGGCGCCCCCGTGGCCACCCAGTGCTACATCGACAACTCCCCGCCGCCCCCGCCCCGTGAGGCCGTCGCCCCCGCCGGTATCCGCGACCGCGGCGCGGGCCGCCCGACCAAGCGGGACCGACGCGAAATGGAACGCCTCCGCGGTTCGACGGGCCCCGGCAGCGTGTCCGGCCCGGGGCCTGTTCCCGGCGGCGGAGCCTTCGGCAGCGGCTCGGGCGGACCGAGGCCCTGACCGAGCGGCACGGGCAGGCCGCTCCGGGGAGGGGCGTGGGCACCGTGGGCAGGCCGAGACGCGGCCGGTCACATCCGACGCCGCAGCAGCCGGAGCAGACCCGCGTTGTGCCGCCGCCGCGCCCACGCTATGAGCGTGAGCGGCACCATCAGAATCACCGGCGTCGCCGCGTACTGCCCGTCGAAGACGGCTGTCTGCACGACGAACGCGCCCACCATCAACGCGCTCAGCGCCATCGCCGCCACCGACTGGAGCACCGGGATCAAAAGGGCGACCGCCCCGGCCAGTTCGAGCGCGCCGATGGTGTACATCCCCGCGCTGCCCCAGCCGAGCCGCTCGAACGACTCGGCGGCCGACGCGTGTCCGATCAGCTTGGGCAGGGCGCTGGCGATCGCGTAGAAGAGGGCGAGCAGCACCTGCAGAGCACGCAGGGCGATTCGCGCACGTCGCCCGCGAGCGGTCGCGGACTCGGCGATGACGACGCCGGCCGGGGAGGAGTCGGTCGGGGCGGCAGCGGTGATCTCGGACATGCAGGACTCCTGGTCAGAGCGGTCCGTGGTGGTGTCGGAGAGGTAGACCGGCCCTCGCTCCGGAACTCATCGCCGCCGGGGAAGGTGAAGCGGAAGGTCACCGCGGCGCTGCCGGTCCCGCCCGACCGGTCACGGACAGAGCAGGTGGAGACTCTCCCTCGGGTAGGGGGTTGCCCGGCTTTCCTTCTGGAGGGTGCGGTAGAAGTCGGTCATCACGGCCGCGACCGGGGCGTTGCGGGTGAGGATCTCGGCTGTCCCCGGCGGCGCTCCGGCCGGCGGCCTTCCTTGGGCCCACGCTTGTATCAGCTCTCCACGGATCTCCCAGTCCCCGCCGTACAGGGCGGTGATCAGCCAGTTCACGAGGTAACTGGCCGTGTAGCAGCGGTCGTAGGCATCGTGCTCGTCATAGAAGTCGGCCTCGGCGGGCGTCAGGTCGAAGCGGGTGGACAGGGCCAGGCCGTAGTCGGCGAAGTACAGACGCCGGCCGTCGGTGAGGATGTTCTCGAAGTGGGCGTCGAAATGGAGCAGCCCACGGCTGTTCATGAAGGAGGTGCCGGACGTCAGTTCCTTCTCCACGAGGGCACACGCACGGTCGAGCGCCTCGTCACCGGCTCGCATCCGTGCCGTGAGCCAGGTGTGCAGGGTCAGGGGTATGTACTCCAGGAAGAGCGCGACGCTCGCCGAGGACTGCCGCAGGGCCTCGACCCGCCGTCTCACCGCCGCGCTCCCTCCCCAGTAGTCCACGACCTTCTCCACATCGGCGAGCTCCTCCGCCTGATGGGGTGCCTCGTCCGGCAGCACCCTCCAGTGGTACATCAGCGGAGAGCCCTGGAACTGTCCGGACAGCGCCCAGTTCGTGGTCATGGTGTGGGCGGCGACCTCCCGCCACGCCCCGAACGAGGGCCCGCCGATGCCGTACTGGCAGATCATGGGCAGTCCGAACACATTGGCCGTCGAGCGGCGGTTTTCCAGCCGCTGCTCCAGGTCCGTGAGGGGGACGCGCTTCACGAAGACCGGTGTGCCGGACACCTCCAGCCGGGCCGATCTCCCGCCGATGCCGGTGCCCAACGGCTGGGCCGTGTCCACCAGTTCGCGCAGTTCGGCGTCCCCGAGCAGCGCCAGGGACGTCGCGACCGTGTCGTACCGGCTCACGCGCCCTGGCTCCACTCCCCCGAGCCGGCTTTCAAGCACTCCCGGTGGCCTCGGCCGTCGGCACCGCCCGTACCCATGTCCGATCCTCTGTCAGGTAGCGGTCCACCTTCAGGCCCGCTTCCTCGAGCGCCGCCTCGAACTGCTCCTCGGTCAGGGGGCGCGCGCGGAACGTCTGGGTCCAGACCGCGTCCGGGAACTCGTACTCCACGTGCACCGAGTTGACTCCGTCACCGACCGGCTCGGACGACGTGATCCGCACGGTGAAGCCGCTGGGGTCCTTGCGCTCGCGTGGCACGTTGTCGTGGTAGTCCTCGCCCTCCCGTTGGATCAGCACCCAGCCGCCCTCCACGACATGACGCACACAGGTGCGCAGCAAGCCGCGCCGCACCTCGGCGTCTCCCGCGTGCACGAGGAACGACGCGAGCAGCACCACGTCGAACGTCTCGCCCAGAGCCAGCTCCTCGATCGGGCCGCATATCGTCCGCGCGCCGCGCACGCGCTCCAGCATGGGGGCGGACTCGTCCACCGCCGTGACCGTGAATCCCCGCTCCAGCAATGCGTGGGTCATGCGTCCGACCCCGCAGCCGAGCTCCAGAATGCGGGCGCCCTCGGGGACCGCCGCCGCGATGACGTCCGCTTCGTCCCCGATGGGCAGCCGGGAGTACAGCTCCACCGCGCAGCCGTCCGGGGTGATGGCCCCGGGTCCCGTCCCCTCGTACCCCTCACGCATTTTCATCTCCATGCCCGCACAACGGACCGCGTCCGCACACCCGTTCCCGCCGACCTCCACCTTCACCCGACCGAGTGAACGAGACAGCGAGGGAGCGGAGTTGGGGCGAAGGCCTGGAGCTGCCGTGCCGGGCAGACGGTCCCCCACCGCTCCAGCGACGTGCGCCTCGGCAGACCGGCCACCGGCAGGCCCTTGTCGACCTTGGTGGACCCTCGCCACGAGAGGTACGTTGCTGGCAGGAGTGGTGATCGACGATGCGTACAGGCAGTGAACCGCGGACCGCACGCAGTGCCCTGCGGGCGCGCTTCTGGCTGAGCCTGTGGGGGCTGGTCTGGGCGCTCTTCGGGACGGCGGCGTTCGCCATCGCCGGGCGGAGCGGGTGGGCGATCGCCTGCGGGGTGCTGCTGCTGATCGTCACGATCGACATGGCCCTCGTCCTGCGGCACATCCGCCAGGGCCCGCACTATCAGCCAGGCCCGGACATCCCGCCGTACCAGCCGCCGGACGACCGCCCCTGAGGCGCACTCGGGGCGGGCCGCTCACGCCGCTCACGTCTCTGAGGCGCACGGGGCCGGCCGCTCACGAGTCGAAGCGCGCGGCCTTCAGGAACTCCGGATTCGGGTCGAGCGCAGCCGCCAGGCGGAAGTGGCGCTTCGCCTGGTCGGGACGCCCCTGGCGCTCATACGTACGGGCGAGCGCGAAGTGCGCGAACGCGTTGTCCGGCTCCCGCTCCAGGACGATCTGGAACTCCAGCTCGGCCGGCCTCAGCTGCGCCGCCGCGAAAAAGGCACGCGCCCTCAGCAGTCGCGCCGCGGTGTTCTCCGGGTGCGTGGCGATGACGCCGTCGAGCAGCTTCACAGCGCCCCTGGGGTCCCGCGCAGCGAGCAGTTGCTCGGCGGCACGGAAGTCGATGACATGCGTCTCCGGGGTACGTCCGGTCGGACCGCTGGTCTCGGGCACGGCTGAGTCCTTCCCTCACTGCACGGGTTCAACGCCCTCGCGGGGTGCCGCTATTCCGTGGGAGACGGCCGGGGCGTCCGCGACCTGCGCACCAGCTCGGCCCACACGTCCTTCACGCGCTGCTCCAGCCGCTCCAGCGGGACGTCGTTGTCGATCACGATGTCGGCGATCTCGCGGCGCTGCTCGCGCGTCGCCTGGGCGGCCATCCGCGCGCGGGCGTCCTCCTCGGTCATGCCGCGCAGGCGTACGAGCCGGTCGAGCTGGGTCTCCGGGGCCGCGTCGACGACGATCACCAGGTCGTAAAGCGGTGCCAGGCCGTTCTCCGTGAGGAGCGGGACGTCATGGAGGACGACCGCGTCCTCGGCTGCGGCCTCCTCGAGCTCGCGGGAGCGGGCGCCCACCAGGGGGTGCACGATCGAGTTCAGAACGGCGAGTTTCTCCGGGTCGGCGAAGACGATGGTGCCGAGGCGGGGCCGGTCCAGGCTGCCGTCGGCGGCGAGGATCTCCTCACCGAAGGCCTCGACGACCGAGGCGAGCCCCGGCGTCCCCGGGGCGACGACCTCCCGCGCGATGCGGTCCGCGTCGATCAGCACGGCCCCGCACGCGACCAGCAGCCGTGACACCTCGCTCTTGCCGGCGCCGATCCCGCCGGTCAGGCCCACCTTCAGCATGCCCCGCAGCTTAGGCCCTGCCACTGACAGGGCCCTCGCCCGGGCCGCACCGGCGTCAGCCGTCGCCTTCTCGCTCCGCCAGGAACTTCTCGAACTCCTGGCCGATCTCGTCCGCCGACGGGATGTCCACCGGCTCGGCGAGCATGTTGCCCCGGGTCTCGGCGCCCGCGACGGCGTCGTACTGGTGCTCAAGACCCTCGATGAGCGCGGTGAGGTCCTCGTCGCCCTCGCGGATCTGCCGGTCGATCTCCGTCTGGGTGCGGTGGGCGTCCGAGCGCAGGGCGTGGGCGATGCCGGGCAGGACCAGTCCGGTCGCCGCCGTGATGGCCTCCAGGACCGTCAGGGCCGCGTCCGGGTACGGGGAGCGGGCGATGTAGTGGGGGACGTGCGCGGCGACGCCCAGGACGTCGTGCCCGGCCTGGAGCAGGCGGTACTCGATGAGGGACTCGGCGCTGCCGGGCACCTGTGCCTCCTCGAAGGGGCTGGGGTGGCCCGGAACGAGGTCGGTGCGGTTGCCGTGCGGGGTGAGGCCGACGGGCCGGGTGTGCGGAACGCCCATGGGAATGCCGTGGAAGTTCACGGAGAGGCGGACACCGAGCCGCTCCACGATCTGCTTCACGGCGGCGGCGAAGCGTTCCCACTCCACGTCCGGCTCGGGGCCGGACAACAGCAGGAAGGGCGCACCGGTGGCGTCCTGCACGAGCCGCACCTCGAGAGCGGGGTCCTCGTAGTCGGTCCAGCGGTCGCGCTTGAACGTCAGAAGCGGGCGGCGGGCGCGGTAGTCGACGAGCCGGTCGTGGTCGAAGCGGGCGACGACCTGATGGGGCAGGGAGTCGAGCACCCGGTCGACGATCTGGTCGCCCGTCTCACCCGCGTCGATGTATCCGTCGAAGTGGTAGAGCATGACAAGTCCGGCCGACTCCTGGGCCAGCGCCATGTCGACGACGGCCAGCCCCTTCGGCTCCCAGGCGTACAAATCCTGCGGATCAAGCACAGTGACCGCTCCTCCTCGTGTTCACAGTCCACAACGCCGTTGCGGGCGTGGGCATTCCCGCGGGAGGAGATTCATGATCTTGGCGGCGGGGCGGCGCCCCTTCAGGGGGCGCGGGGAACTGCGCGACGAACCCCCACGGCCCGCAGCCGAACGATGGCCGAAAACACCGAGGGGCCGCACCTCGGAAGGTACGGCCCCTCGATCAGGAGCTACAGCTCAGTGGGCGTTCAGCTCTGCCCGCCCGCCAGCTTCTCGCGCAGCGCGGCCAGCGCCTCGTCCGAGGCCAGCGCGCCGGAGTTGTCCGGGCCCTCGGAGGAGTACGAACCGCCACCACCGGACGCGGCCGGAGCGGCAGCCTCGCCACCCTCGGCAGCGGCCTTCTCGTCCGCCTCGCGGGACTTGATGACCTGCGCCTGGTGCTGCTCGAAGCGCTGCTGCGCCTCGGCGTACTGGGTCTCCCACGCCTCGCGCTGGGTCTCGTAGCCCTCGAGCCAGTCGTTGGTCTCGGGGTCGAAGCCCTCGGGGTAGATGTAGTTGCCCTGGTCGTCGTAGGACGCGGCCATGCCGTACAGGGTCGGGTCGAACTCGACCGAGGCCGGGTCGGCACCGAAGGACTCGTTGGCCTGCTTCAGCGAGAGGCTGATGCGACGGCGCTCGAGGTCGATGTCGATGACCTTGACGAAGATCTCGTCGTTGACCTGGACGACCTGCTCCGGGATCTCCACGTGGCGCTCGGCCAGCTCGGAGATGTGGACCAGACCCTCGATGCCCTCGTCCACGCGGACGAACGCACCGAACGGAACCAGCTTCGTGACCTTGCCGGGCACGACCTGGCCGATCTGGTGGGTGCGGGCGAACTGCTGCCACGGGTCTTCCTGGGTCGCCTTCAGCGACAGGGAGACACGCTCGCGGTCCATGTCGACGTCGAGGACCTCGACGGTGACTTCCTGGCCGACCTCGACAACCTCGGACGGGTGGTCGATGTGCTTCCAGGAGAGCTCGGAGACGTGGACCAGACCGTCGACGCCACCCAGGTCCACGAAGGCACCGAAGTTGACGATCGAGGAGACGACGCCGGAACGGACCTGACCCTTCTGGAGGGTCGTGAGGAACGTCTGGCGGACCTCGGACTGGGTCTGCTCCAGCCAGGCACGGCGGGACAGGACCACGTTGTTGCGGTTCTTGTCCAGCTCGATGATCTTGGCCTCGAGCTCCTTGCCCACGTAGGGCTGGAGGTCGCGAACGCGGCGCATCTCGACCAGGGAGGCCGGGAGGAAGCCACGGAGGCCGATGTCGAGGATGAGACCACCCTTGACGACCTCGATGACGGTACCGGTGACGATCCCGTCCTCTTCCTTGATCTTCTCGATGGTGCCCCAGGCACGCTCGTACTGGGCGCGCTTCTTCGAGAGGATCAGGCGGCCTTCCTTGTCCTCCTTCTGGAGAACAAGGGCCTCGATCTCGTCACCGACGGCGACGACCTCGTTGGGGTCGACGTCGTGCTTGATCGAGAGCTCGCGGCTCGGGATCACACCTTCGGTCTTGTAACCGATGTCGAGCAGGACCTCGTCCCGGTCGACCTTCACGATGACGCCGTCGACGATGTCGCCGTCGTTGAAGTACTTGATCGTCTCGTCGATCGCGGCGAGGAAGGCTTCCTCGTTACCGATGTCGTTGACCGCTACCTGCGGGGTGGTGGCGGTGGTCTCGGTGCTGCTCGTCATGTGGGAAAGGGCTCCGGTACGGACATTGAAGTCGTAGGTACTGCTACGCCGGGAGCCCGTTTCGCTCTGCAGAAGCCGGACAGCCAAGGAAGCGCCACTCAGAAATGGTGACGCCTCGACAACCGAGGGGACATACATACAGATGCGAGCGCAGCCTGCTACGTCTGAGGTGCGCAGGCCCGCAGCGCAACTTGTAGCATACGGGGGCAGCCGGGCAGGGTCAATGCGCGAAGCCGCCCACGCGGGGCGAACGCCGCATATCCGGCACAAGTCGTGTCGTTCGAGGCCACGCGCGGCGCGCGACGCCCCCTTTACGGCACCGTCAGGACCGGCCGGACGGAAGAGCCCGCACACTAGTACGAGGGAGCCGATCATCCAAGAGTCCGAAGCGTCCGAACCCGAGGCCACCCGGCGCGATGCCGACGTCACGGAAAGCTCCCGGGCCAATCGTGGCTGGTGGGACCGCAACGCGGACGAGTACCAGACCGAGCACGGCACCTTCCTCGGCGACGACCGCTTCGTGTGGGGTCCCGAGGGGCTGGACGAGGTGGAGGCCGAACTGCTCGGCCCGCCGGAGGAGCTGAAGGGCCGGGACGTCCTGGAGATCGGCGCCGGCGCCGCCCAGTGCTCGCGCTGGCTGACCGCCCAGGGAGCGCGGCCGGTCGCCCTGGACATCTCGCACCGGCAGCTCCAGCACGCCCTGCGCATCGGCGGTTCCTTCCCCCTGGTCTGCGCCGACGCGGGTGCGCTCCCCTTCGCCGATGGTTCGTTCGACCTGGCCTGCTCGGCCTATGGGGCGCTGCCCTTCGTCGCCGACCCGCGTCAGGTCCTGCGCGAGGTGCGCCGGGTGCTGCGGCCCCGGGGACGGCTGGTCTTCTCGGTGACGCACCCCATCCGCTGGGCCTTCCCGGACGAGCCGGGGCCGGAGGGGCTGTCGGTGTCGGCCTCGTACTTCGACCGCACGCCGTACGTCG
Source organism: Streptomyces sp. NPDC002130 (assembly GCF_040296465.1). NCBI lineage: Bacteria > Bacillati > Actinomycetota > Actinomycetes > Kitasatosporales > Streptomycetaceae > Streptomyces > Streptomyces sp. NPDC002130. The sequence goes on along the minus strand of NZ_JBEOXI010000005.1, from coordinate 55,854 downwards.
AGCAGGACGAGGAGGGCCGGGCGGTCTACGTCGAGCACCACCGCACCCTCGGCGACCGTGTCCGGGACGTCGTGGCGTCGGGCTTCCGCCTGGTCGACCTGGTGGAGCCGGAATGGCCCGCCTGGAACACCGCGGAGTGGGGCGGCTGGTCGCCGCTGCGCGGGAACCTGATCCCCGGCACGGCGATCTTCGTCTGCGAGCGAAGCGACATGGGGGCACCCCCGGCCGAAGGCTGAGGGAGGGACTGAAGCGCGCCCGGGCGGGGCCTCTCTCGAGAGGGTCATGCAGGTGATGAGCAGCCAGGACCGGCCCACGCGCGCAGGACCTCTCCCCGGGCGTACGACACTGATGGCGTGATCCGTGACGACGCCCTGGCCTCCCTGCCCGTACGCGGTGCCCTGCCCGCCCTGCGCGAAGCCCTCGACGGGCACGGCACCGCCGTCCTCGTGGCGCCGCCCGGCACCGGCAAGACGACCCTGGTGCCACTGGCGCTGGCGGGGCTGCTCGGAGAGGGGCCCGGGAGGCGGGTGATCGTGGCCGAGCCGCGGCGGATCGCGGCCCGGGCGGCGGCGCGGCGGATGGCGTGGCTGCTGGGCGAGAAGCTCGGGCAGAGCGTCGGCTACACCGTGCGCGGGGAGCGCGTCGTCGGGCGGCACACGCGCGTGGAGGTCGTCACGACCGGTGTGCTGGTGCAGCGGCTGCAACGGGACCAGGAGCTGGCCGGTACCGACGTGGTGGTGCTCGACGAGTGTCACGAGCGGCACCTGGACGCGGACACGGCGGCGGCGTTCCTGTGGGACGTACGGCAGACGCTGCGGCCGGAGCTGCGGCTGGTGGCCGCCTCGGCGACGACCGACGCGCAGGGGTGGGCGCGGCTGCTGGGCGGGGCACCGGTGGTCGAGGCGCAGGGGGCCGCTCATCCCGTGGAGACCGTGTGGGCGCCGCCGGCGCATCCCGTACGCCCGCCGCACGGGATGCGGGTCGATCCGGCGTTGCTGACGCACGTGGCGTCCGTGGTCCGCCGGGCACTGGCCGAGCGGGACGGCGACGTGCTGTGTTTCCTGCCGGGCGTGGGCGAGATCGCCCGGGTCGCCGGGCAGCTCGGGGGGCTCGGGGACGTCGAGGTGCTCCAGGTGCACGGGAGGGCGCCGGCCGCGGTGCAGGACGCGGTGCTGGCGCCCGGGGAGCGGCGGCGGGTCGTGCTGGCCACGTCCGTCGCGGAGTCGTCGCTGACCGTGCCCGGGGTGCGGGTGGTGGTGGACGCGGGGCTGGCGCGCGAGCCGAGGGTGGACCACGCGCGCGGGTTGAGCGCGCTGACGACCGTGAGGGCGTCGCAGGCCGCCGGGCGGCAGCGGGCGGGGCGGGCCGGGCGTGAGGCACCGGGAGCGGTGTACCGCTGCTGGGCGGAGGCCGAGGACGCGCGTCTGCCGCGTTATCCGTCGCCGGAGATCAAGGTGGCCGACCTGACGGCGTTCGCGCTGCAGGTGGCGTGCTGGGGCGATCCGGACGCATCCGGTTTGGCGCTGCTGGACGGGCCGCCGAGTGGGGCCATGGCGGCGGCGCGTGAGGTCCTGGCGGCTGTGGGGGCGGTCGACTCCACCGGGCGCGCCACTGAGCGGGGAGTCCGGCTGAGCCGGGTGGGGGTGCATCCCCGGCTGGGGCGGGCACTGCTCGACTCCGCGCCCCTTGTCGGGGTCGAGCGGGCTTCTGAGGTTGTCGCCCTCCTGAGCGAGGAGCCTCCGCGGGAGTACGGCGATGATCTGGCGGGTGCGTTGCGTCGTGCCCGGCGTGGGGGCGACGCCTATTCCTCGCGGTGGCGGAGTGAGGTTCGGCGGCTGCGGGCCGTCGTTTCCGGAGTTTCCAGCCCTCCCACCGGTGACCGGCCGCAAGATGCCGGCGTCGGGGCCTGGACGGGCTCCCCGGAAGAGCGTCAGGTCGGGGTCGTCGCCGCTCTCGCCTTTCCCGAGCGCGTCGCCAGGAGTGACGGTGGGTCGTACCTCTTGGTCTCCGGGACGCGCGCCGAGGTCGGGGACGGAAGCGCGCTGCGGGGTGTCGCCTGGATCGCTTCCGCCGTCGCCGACCGGCCCGTCGGGAAGGGGCACGCGCGGGTGCGGCTCGGGGCCGTGGTCGACGAGGACGTGGCCCGGCTCGCCGCGGGGGCCCTGCTGGAGGAGCGGGACGAGGTCGGGTGGGACGGCGGGGACGTCGTGGCGCGGCGGGTGGAGCGGCTGGGAGCCGTTGAGCTGACCGCGCGGGCGTTGCGGGACGCCGATCCGGGCCTCGTGCGCGGCGCGTTGCTCGACGGGTTGCGGCGGGAGGGGTTCGGGCTGCTGCGGTGGTCGGCCGATGCCGGCGTTCTGCGGCAGCGGCTCGCGTTCCTGCGGCTGCATCTCGGTGAGCCCTGGCCGGACGTGTCCGACGAGGCGCTGCACGCGCGCGTGGCGGAGTGGCTGGAGCCGGAGCTCGGCCGGGCACGGCGGCGGGCCGATCTGGCGCGGATCGACGCCGGGGAGGCGCTCGCCCGGCTGCTGCCCTGGGCCTCCGGTCAGGCGGGGCGGCTCGACGAGCTGGCCCCGGAGCGGTTGACGGTGCCGAGCGGGTCGAGGATCCGGATCGACTGGTCCCGGCCAGAGCAGCCGGTGCTGGCGGTGAAGTTGCAGGAGATGTTCGGGCTCCAGGAGTCGCCCCGGGTGGCCGGGGTGCCGTTGCTCGTGCATCTGCTGTCCCCGGCCGGGCGGCCGGCCGCCGTCACCGCCGACCTCGCCTCGTTCTGGCGGGACGGCTACAAGGGGGTACGGGCGGAGCTGCGGGGGCGGTATCCGAAGCATCCGTGGCCCGAGGACCCGGCGACGGCCGAGCCGACGCGGCACACCAACGCGCGGCTCAGGCGCTGACCGACGACGGTTCCTCGGCCGCCGTGGAGGCCGGGCCGGAGGGGCGGCGGCCGCGGGCCTCCAGGTAGAGCGCGAGGACCAGCAGGAGGACGCCCAGGCCGAGGAAGCCCCACGGCAGGTAGGACGTCATGAGCAGGACGAGCAGCCGCTGGGACTTCACCAGGTCGACCGTGTGCGTGAGGTAGTCCTCGCGCATCTTCACGTGGCCGGCGAACGCGGTCACCTTGCCGCGGTCGCCGAGGAGGGTGCCGCCGCGCAGTTCCTCGCGGTGGATCTCCTCTCCGTACACGGGGGCGCCGGTGAGGGGTTCGACCCAGAACTTGCGGACCGTGGTGTACCAGCGGGTCGTGCCGGTCTGCGCCACCGCCTCGGGGGTGAGGCCCTTGACTGGCAGGGTCTTGGGGATCTTCACCTCGGTCCAGGGGATGGTCTGCTCGAAGTAGTAGACCTCCAGGCCGCGGAAGTCACGGGTGCCCTTGTACGCGATGGGCGCGGTGACGCGGGCCTGGGCGTCGAAGTACTCGTAGTCCCGTTTCTCGGTCAGGAAGGGCCATTTGAACTCGATGCCCCGGCGGCGCACCGGGTCGCCGTCGACCATCTCGCCGGTGGCGTGGACGGGCTCCTGGGTGTGGGCGTCGAAGATGTAGCGCTCGGGCATCTTGGAGACCATCGCGCCGTCGGGGCCGACGACGTAGGACAGGCCGTCCCAGACGACGACGTCCCGGCCCGCCGACTCCTCGATCCGTTCGGAGGCCTCCACGTTGCCCTTGAGGGTCTGGACGATGGTGACCTTGGAGACCTTCTTCGCCTTCATCGTGCCGTAGTCGAGGAGGGTGGCGTTCTTCGCCTCCAGGACCATGTCCTGGTACTGGTTCGCGGGAACCTTGGCCAGGCGCGGGAAGGCGTACCAGCGCAGCAACGGGGACAGGGCCGCGAAGAACACGGCGAGGGCGAGCAGGACCAGGCCGGCCTTGCGGCGCATCTCGGCCTCCCTCCCGGGCGGGCGGTCAGGGGTGTGCGGGCACGGTCGTCAGCAGCGGTTTCGGGGACGTCCCGCCCGACGGGGAGCCGAGGGCGGTCAGCGTCAGGACCACGGCGAGCGCGAGGGCCAGACCGGTGGCGGCGGCGATGAGAGCGCGCATGCGGAACCTCCCCACGGGTCGCGACGGACTTAACTGATGCACCGTCAGGTTCCTCGGCACCGTAGCAACGCGCGACGGAGATGAGAACACGTTGCACACACAACGACGCCCCTCCTTACCAAGAGGGGCGTCGCCTGTCGTACTTGAGAGCTACGCGCTCGGGTCGGCCGACGGGCTCGGCGCGGACGTCCCGGCCGCGGCCACGGTCAGCTCGACCGTGAGGGTCGCCCCGCCTGCCGTGGTGATGCGGAGCAGGAACGTGCCGGCCGTGTCGTCGGCGTACAGCCCGGGCAGCTTCAGCAGGCCCTTCGCGTCCGTCTTCAGACCCGTGAGGGTGCGGACGGCCTTGCCGTCGGCGCCCTTGAAGTAGGGGCCCTTGTCGTTGGCGGTCGGGTCGTCCGCCGACTTGATCAGCGTGGCGGTGGCCGCGACGCCGTCGGCGACGGCGCCCTTGTAGGTGGCCTTCACCTCGACCTGGTTCGCGAACTGGCCGCCGGGGGCACAGGTCAGCGCGGCGTCACCGGTACGGACGAGGGCGTCGGCCGCGCGCTCGGTCACGGTGGCCTTGTAGTCGAGGCCCGGGAGCGCACGCCCCACCACGGTGGCGCGGACGGTGACGGCGCCGGTCTTCTCCCCCGCTTCGAGGGCGGGCGCCACGGCCACGCCGGAGCTGTTGGTGGCGACCGTGGCAACACTCTCGCCGCCGGTGAAGGTGGTGTCCGTGTCACCGACGATGGTGAAGCGCACCCTGACCTTGGCGACGGCCTTGCCCGCCTCGGTCTCGGCGCGGGTGCTGATCCGCCGGTCGAACGCGTCGCCGGCCATGGCGGTGAGCTTTCCGGTGCCGGCGTCCTCCAGGTGGTCCACCGTGTCGGTGGGGGTGGGGGGCGTCGCGGGCGGTGACGACGGGGTGTCGGCGGGCGGTGTGGTGGGCGGCTTCGGGGTCGTCGTACCGCCGCCCGGCTTCTCGGGCCTTTCGGGTTTGGGGCCGGGCTTGGGCGCCGTGCTGCCGGGAGGGGTGGTGCCCGGTGTGGTGGCGCCCGGCGTGGTGGGCGTCGGGCTCGCGCCCGCCCCGTCGTCGCTGCGGTTGTCGGGCAGCGTGCCGGTGCCGTCCGGGACCTCGTGGGTGCCCTTGCGGTAGTACTCCAGCCACCTCATGACGAGGTTGAGGTAGTCGCGCGAGTTGTTGTAGCTGAGGATCGCCCGGTCGAGGTCGCGCTGCTGGGACAGATCCCAGTTGTTGCGGCACAGGTAGTGGCCGGCGGCGAGCGCGGCGTCGTAGATGTTGTTGGGGTCCTTCTTGCCGTCGGCGTTGCCGTCGCGGCCGGCCCAGGCCCAGGTGGAGGGGATGAACTGCATGGGGCCGACGGCCGAGTCGTACGTGCTGTTGCCGTCGTACGCGCCGCCGTCGGTGTCCTTGATGAGGGCGAAGCCGTTGCCGTCGAGCTGCGGGCCCAGGATCGGCTTGATGGTGGTGCCGTCGTCCCTGACCTGGCCGCCACGGGCCTGTCCCGACTCCACCCGGCCGATGGCGGCGAGGAGTTGCCAGGGCAGGTTGCAGCCGGGCTTGGCCTCGCGCAGCGCCGTCTCCGCCTTCTTGTAGGCGTCGAGGACGGTCGCGGGGATGCCGGCTTCCGTCGTGCCCGTGCCGGTCGGGCCGGGGCCCGTGGTCGGTGACGGGTTCGGGCTCTTCAGCGGGGGCAGGTCCGTGTAGTACGGCGAGTTGCCGGTGGCGCTGCCGTTGGAGGCATTCGCTTCAGGTGCGGGAGTGGCGTCGGCGGCGGTCTGTCTGCCGTGGTCGTTCACGCCCGGTGCCTGGGAGGCGGACAGGGCCGCGACCGCTACCGCGGCCACGGCTGTCGTCGCCGCCCCCTTGCGCAGCCTCCTGCCGAATTGCGCCGCCATAGAGTGAACCCCTCCCGTGGACGCCCGAGCGTCCGTCTACGTCTGCAGTGTTCGCCCTGTTGTGACGATCCAACCGCCCGAGGGGTTGCCCTCCGACAGCCACAACTCTGTTCTCGTGCGTGCTCTGCTCTTTACCGCGGTCGCGCATTCGACGCGCTCCCCGCGCGACGACTCTGGCGACCCTACGACAACTTCTTTTGCGCGGGCACCCGTTCGTGACCGCTTTTCACCAGTTGGTCACGGGGGCTCGTGACGTCGTCGGCAGGGCGGCATCCCGCATACTGGGCCACTCACCGCCGGGCACCCCGGCCTTGGTGCAACGACCGTCGCGAGGAGCCGAGTTGCCGTTCACGCTGAGCCATGCGGCAGCCGTACTGCCCGCCGTCCGCACCGACGGTACCGGCCGGGGCCCGCTGGTGCCCGCCGTGCTCGTGGCGGGTTCCTTCGCGCCCGACATGACCTACTACGCGGCAAGTGTCTTTGCCGGGGCGATGGAGTTCGGTGACGTCACGCACGGGTTCCCGGGCGTGTTCACGGTCGATGTGCTCATCGCCTGGGCGCTGGTGGGGTTGTGGCTGCTGGTGCGTGAACCGCTCGTCGCGTTGCTGCCGCGGGCCCGGCAGGGGCGGGTGGCGGCCCTGCTGCGGTGCGGGGCGCCGCGCGCGCGGGTGCGACCCTCGCTGGTGGCGCGGTGGTACGCCTCCGCGGTGCTCGGCGCGTCGACCCATGTGGTGTGGGACGCGTTCACGCATCTCGACCGATGGGGCATGCGGCTGTTTCCGGTGCTGGGCCGGGAGGTGGCGGGCTCACCGCTGTACTGGTACCTGCAGTACGGCGGTTCGGCGGTGGCCGCGGTCGTGATCGCCGTGTTCGTGGCGCACGCGTTGCGGCGGGCGCCCGGGGGCGAGCCGTTGGGGGTCCCCGTGCTGACGGTACGGGACCGGTGGGCTGCCGCCGCCGTGATCTGCGGCTTCGCGGTGGTGGGGGCGGTGCAGCGGGCGTCGCGGTGGTGGGCGTACTGGGGCTCGGCCGCGAAACCGTGGGAGATCATTCCGACGGTGTGCTTCGGGGCGGGCGCGGGACTCGTCCCGGCGCTGCTGCTCTACGCCGTGGGGGTTCGGGTGCGGCGTCCGGTTCCGGTTTCGGTCCGTCCTGCCTCTGCCGCCGCTACGGAGCCGAGCCGCCCGGCCGCTCGCTGACGACGCCGTCGGCCGTCGTGATGTACACGGTGATGGTGGTGTGCGCGGGGCGGGGACGTGGGAGCAGCGTGAGGACGAGGGTCAGATAGTCGCGGGCCAGCCGGGCCCAGGGGCGGGAGGGCTTGCCCTGGGTGCCGGGTGGGCCGGGGAGCCGGAGCTCGATGGGTGCGGGGCCGGTGACGGGGCGCGGGCCGCTACCGGCCGACGCGGTGCCGGCGCCGACGAGGCCGGTCAGAGCGGCCAGATCGACGGCGCCGGCGAGGTCCGCCACGACCTCGGTGCCGACGAGACGGGTCAGGGCAGCCACGGCGTCGATGCCGACGAGACCGGTCAGGGCGGTCAGAGGGTCGGTACCGGTGAGGGCGGGAGCGGCGGTCAGGCCACCTGCCCCCGGGAGAGCCTTGGGGGCAGCCAGGTCGGCGGAGGCGGCGGACCGCCGTCCGCCGACGGCCAGACGCTGCCGGAGGCCCGCCGTCGCTTGGCGCAGGGCCGTGCTGAAGGTGACGGGGACGCGAACCGTACTCGCGGCGGCCTCGAACGCCGGGACCGGCTGCAGTGCCACGCCTGGGCCCGTGCGGCTGAGGAACGTGCGTATACCCATGCCCCGCATCTTTGCGACCAGCGGGGGCGGGGGCGCCTTCTCGGGGGCCACGCGAGTGACGGTTTCCGTGGGAGGGGGCTGGGCCGGCGGGTGGCCGGGGCACCCGGATCCCCGGCTTGGCAGGAACCCCCGCGCCCAGCGAAGACGGCACCCCGAAAGGCCCCGGGCGAGGCAGGACTCGGGCGCAACGGCCGAGGCAGGAGACCCGCAACGCCGGTCCGGGGGGCCCGGACTGGGTGAGTGACTCCCCCCAGCCCGCTCCGACCACGTCCGGCAACCCTGCCCGGGCCCTCGCACCTCCCCCGGCAGGGCCGAGCCGCGCCTAGTGTGCTGCCGACTCCCAGTCCGCGCCCGAGCCCACCGAGACGCCCAGGGGGACGCGGAGGTCGACGGCGTTCGCCATCTCCCTGCGGACCAGTTCCTCGGCGGCGGACCGCTCCCCGGGGGCGATCTCCAGCACGATTTCGTCGTGGACCTGGAGGAGCATGCGGGAGGCGAGGCCGGCGTCCTTCAGGGCGTCGTCGACCTTGAGCATGGCGATCTTGACGATGTCGGCCGCCGTGCCCTGGATCGGCGCGTTGAGAGCCATCCGCTCGGCGGCCTCCCGACGCTGGCGGTTGTCGCTGTTGAGGTCGGGCAGGTAGCGGCGGCGACCGAAGAGCGTCGCCGTGTATCCCGTGGCCCGGGCCTCGTCGACCGCCCGGCGCAGATAGTCCCGTACGCCGCCGAACCGCTCGAAGTACGCATCCATCAGGGCGCGGGCCTCGGCCGCCTCGATGTTCAGCTGCTGGGAGAGACCGAAGGCGGAGAGGCCGTACGCCAGGCCGTACGACATGGCCTTGATCTTGCGGCGCATCTCTGCGTCGACCGCGGTCGGCTCGACCGCGAAGACCTGGGAGGCGGCCGTGGTGTGCAGGTCCTCGCCGGAGGTGAACGCCTCGATCAGGCCCTCGTCCTCGGAGAGGTGGGCCATCACGCGCAGCTCGATCTGGCTGTAGTCGGCCGTCATCAGCGACTCGAAGCCCTCGCCGACGACGAAGCCGCGGCGGATGGCGCGGCCCTCGTCGGTGCGGACCGGGATGTTCTGCAGGTTCGGGTCGGTCGAGGACAGGCGGCCGGTGGCGGCGACGGTCTGGTTGAACGTGGTGTGGATGCGGCCGTCCGCGGCGATCGTCTTGATCAGGCCCTCGACGGTGACGCGGAGCTTGGCCTGCTCGCGGTGGCGGAGCATGATCACCGGGAGCTCGTTGTCCGTCTGCGTGGCGAGCCAGGCGAGGGCGTCGGCGTCCGTGGTGTAGCCGGTCTTGGTCCGCTTGGTCTTGGGTAGGGCCAGCTCGCCGAAGAGGACCTCCTGGAGCTGCTTGGGCGAGCCCAGGTTGAACTCGTGCCCGGCGGCCGCATGGGCCTCCTTGACCGCCTGCTGCACGGCCCCGGCGAACATCTGCTCCATGGCCTCCAGGTGGGGCCGGTCGGCCGCGATGCCGTGCCGCTCCATGCGGGCGAGCAGCGCGGACGTGGGCAGCTCCATGTCGCGCAGCAGGTCGGCGGCGCCGACCTCCTCCAGACGGCTCTCGAAGGCCTGGCCCAGGTCGAGGACGGCGCGGGCCTGGATCATCAGGGCCTCGGCCTCGGCGGCGTCGTCCGCTCCGAAGGCGAGCTGGCCGTCGGCCGCGGCGGCCGGGGTCAGCTCGCGGTGCAGGTACTCGAGGGACAGCGCGTCCAGGTCGAAGGAGCGGCGGCCCGGCTTGACCAGGTACGCGGCGAGCGCGGTGTCCATGCGCACGCCCTCGACGCTCCAGCCGTGCTCGGCGAAGACACGCATGGCGCCCTTGGCGTTGTGGAAGACCTTGGGCCGCTCGGCGTCGGCGAGCCAGGCCGCGAAGGCCCGCTCGTCGGCCTCGTCCAGCTGGGAGGGGTCGAACCAGGCGGCGGGCCCTCCGGGCGCGGCGAGGGCGACCTCGGCGACGGAGCCGGTGCCGAGGGCCCAGCTGTCGACCGTGGCGACACCGAGGGGCTGGGTGCCGTGCTCGGTGAGCCAGGCGGGCAGCTCGCCGGTGGAGAGCACCGTGCCGTCCAGCTCCACGCCTTCGGTGCTGACCGGGGTGGTCTCGGCCTCCTCGGCGCCGGGGTCGACGGCGAAGAGCCGCTCGCGCAGCGACGGGTTGCGGATCTCCAGGGTGTCCAGGATCATCGCGACGGCCTTGCGGTCGTAGGCCGCGCGCTCCAGCTCGGTGACACCCTTGGGCAGCTCCACCCGGCGCTCCAGCTCGGTGAGCCGGCGGTTGAGCTTGACGGATTCCAGGTGGTCGCGGAGGTTCTGGCCGGCCTTGCCCTTGACCTCCTCGACGCGCTCGACGAGCTCCGCGAAGGAACCGAACTGGTTGATCCACTTCGCCGCGGTCTTCTCGCCCACGCCGGGGATGCCGGGCAGGTTGTCGGAGGGGTCGCCGCGCAGGGCCGCGAAGTCGGGGTACTGCGCGGGCGTCAACCCGTACTTCTCGAAGACCTTCTCCGGGGTGAAGCGGGTCAGCTCGGAGACGCCCTTGGTCGGGTACAGCACCGTGGTGTGCTCGCTGACCAGCTGGAAGGAGTCGCGGTCGCCGGTCACGATCAGCACCTCGAAGCCCTCGGCCTCGGCCTGGGTGGCGAGCGTGGCGATGACGTCGTCCGCCTCGAAGCCGTCCACCGCGAAGCGCTGGGCGCCCATCGCGTCCAGGAGCTCGCCGATCAGCTCGACCTGGCCCTTGAACTCGTCGGGGGTCTTGGAGCGGTTCGCCTTGTACTCCGTGAACTCCTGGGACCGCCAGGTCTTGCGGGAGACGTCGAAGGCGACCGCGAAGTGCGTGGGCGCCTCGTCGCGCAGCGTGTTGGCGAGCATCGACGCGAAGCCGTAGATCGCGTTCGTCGGCTGGCCCGTCGCGGTGGTGAAGTTCTCCGCGGGCAGCGCGAAGAACGCGCGGTAGGCCAGCGAGTGCCCGTCCATGAGCATCAGTCGCGGCCGGCTGCCGCCGGAGGTCTGGTCGGTCGTCTTCGATGCTGTCTCTGCCACGCCCCCGATCCTGCCACGCCCCACTGACAGTCCGCCCCGGCCCCGCTGGTGCCGGGCTCGGACCCACCCAGCATGGACACCGCTCACCCTGTGCCGTCGCCACCCGCCCGGCCCGCCCGCGATCGCTGTCACTCCCGCGTGCGAGGATTCGGAGGCCTACCTCACAGCGCAGTCGAAGGGGAGTGTGCGATGGCGTCGAAGCCGCCCAAGAGTGATCCGGTTCAGGACGCGCCGCAGGTCGCCGGGCCGAAGCACGCGGCCGCGGGGCTCCCGGCGATCGGGCACACGCTGCGGATCGCCCAGCAGCAGATGGGTGTGAAGCGCACCGCGCTGACGCTGCTGAGCGTGAACCAGAAGGACGGCTTCGACTGCCCCGGCTGCGCCTGGCCCGAGCCGGAGCACCGGCACAAGGCGGAGTTCTGCGAGAACGGCGCGAAGGCCGTGGCCGAGGAGGCCACGCTGCGCCGGGTCACGCCCGAGTTCTTCGCCGCGCACCCGGTCGCCGACCTGGCCGGCCGCAGCGGCTACTGGCTGGGACAGCAGGGCCGGCTCACCCACCCCGTGTACCTCCCCGAGGGAGGCTCGCACTACGAGCCGGTCACCTGGGAGCGGGCCTTCGACATCATCGGCGAGGAGATCGACGCGCTCGCCTCCCCGGACGAGGCCGTCTTCTACACCTCAGGCCGCACCAGCAACGAGGCCGCGTTCCTCTACCAGCTGTTCGCGCGCGAGTTCGGCACGAACAACCTGCCCGACTGCTCGAACATGTGCCACGAGTCGTCCGGTTCGGCCCTGTCGGAGACGATCGGCATCGGCAAGGGCAGCGTTCTGCTGGAGGACCTCTACAAGGCCGACCTGATCATCGTCGCGGGGCAGAACCCGGGGACGAACCACCCGCGCATGCTGTCCGCGCTGGAGAAGGCCAAGGCGGGCGGCGCGAAGATCATCAGCGTCAACCCGCTGCCCGAGGCGGGCCTGGAGCGCTTCAAGAACCCGCAGACCCCGCAGGGCATGCTCAAGGGGGCGGCGCTCACCGATCTGTTCCTGCAGATCCGCATCGGCGGCGACCAGGCGCTGTTCCGCCTGCTGAACAAGCTGATCCTGCAGACGGACGGCGCGGTCGACGAGGCGTTCGTGCGGGAGCACACGCACGGCTACGAGCAGTTCGCCGAGGCCGCCCGCGCCGCCGACTGGGACGAGACGCTCACCGCGACCGGTCTGAGCCGGGGGGAGATCGAGAAGGCCCTGGGGATGGTTCTCGGCTCGCAGCGCACCATCGTGTGCTGGGCGATGGGCCTCACCCAGCACAAGCACTCCGTCCCCACGATCCGGGAGGTCGTCAACTTCCTCCTGCTGCGCGGCAACATCGGCCGCCCGGGTGCGGGCGTGTGCCCGGTGCGCGGGCATTCGAACGTGCAGGGCGACCGCACGATGGGCATCTTCGAGCGGCCCGCCCCGGCGTTCCTGGACGCCCTGGAGAAGGAGTTCGGCTTCGCGCCCCCGCGCGAACACGGCTATGACGTCGTGCGCGCGATCCGCGCCCTGCGTGACGGCGAGGCGAAGGTCTTCTTCGCCATGGGCGGCAACTTCGTCTCGGCGTCCCCCGACACGGACGTCACCGAGGCGGCGATGCGACGGGCCCGGCTGACCGTGCACGTGTCGACGAAGCTGAACCGCTCGCATGCGGTCACGGGCGCGCGTGCCCTGATCCTGCCGACGCTCGGCCGTACCGAGCGCGATCTGCAGGGCGGCGGCGAGCAGTTCGTGACGGTCGAGGACTCGATGGGCATGGTGCACGCCTCCCGGGGGCGCCTGGAGCCCGCGAGCCGGCACCTGCTGTCGGAGCCGGCCATCGTCAGCCGGCTGGCCCGCCGCGTGCTCGGCGAGGACAGCCGCACGCCGTGGGAGGAGTTCGAGAAGGACTACGCGACGATCCGGGACCGCATCGCGCGCGTCATCCCGGGCTTCGAGGACTTCAACGCGCGCGTGGCCCGCCCCGGCGGCTTCGCGCTCCCCCATGCCCCACGCGACGAGCGCCGCTTCCCCACCGCCACCGGCAAGGCCAACTTCACGGCCGCGCCCGTGGAGTACCCGCGGCTGCCCGAGGGCCGCCTGCTGCTGCAGACGCTGCGCTCGCACGACCAGTACAACACCACGATCTACGGCCTCGACGACCGCTACCGGGGCATCAGGAACGGCCGCCGGGTGGTGCTGGTCAACCCCGAGGACGCCCGGGCCCTGAAGGTGGCGGACGGGTCGTACGTGGACCTGGTGAGCGAGTGGAAGGACGGTGTGGAGCGCAGGGCGCCGGGTTTCCGTGTCGTGCACTACCCGACGGCCCGGGGCTGCGCGGCCGCGTACTACCCGGAGACCAACGTCCTGGTGCCGCTGGACGCGACGGCGGACACCAGCAACACCCCGGCCAGCAAGTCCGTCGTGGTGCGTCTGGAACAATCGGCGACCGACTGAGCGTTCGCTCAGTGACACAGGCAGCCGAGTGACGAGGACGAACGGAGCCGGGCCCGATGGGTGAGCAGCAGCATGTGAAGTTCCCGCAAGAAGTCATCGACGAGTACGCCGCTCTCGGCGTGGACCTCCTGGCCCTGTTCTCCGCGGGCCACCTCGGCAACCGGATGGGCGTCCAGATCTCCGAGGCGTCGGCGGACCGGGTCGTCGGGACGATGCCGGTGGAGGGCAACACCCAGCCCTACGGGCTGCTGCACGGCGGGGCCTCCGCGGTGCTGGCCGAGACGCTCGGCTCGATCGGTTCGATGCTGCACGGCGGCAGCTCCAAGATCGCCGTGGGCGTCGACCTGAACTGCACCCACCACCGCGGGGTGCGCTCCGGGCTGGTCACCGGTGTGGCCACGCCCGTGCACCGGGGGCGGTCGACCGCCACGTACGAAATCGTCATCACGGACGAAAACGACAAAAGGGTGTGCACGGCCCGACTGACCTGCCTCCTGCGCGACGTCAAGCCGGCCGACGAGGAACTCATCCGCGCCGCGAACTGACCGAGCATCGGTCGGCACACTCACTGATCCACTGCCCGACGTATCCACTGCCCGACGTAGGGAAAACCCTGGAGAGGCGGGCGCGCTCTTGTCGCGCCCGCCCTCCGGGCATTTCACTGGCGCCCACCCCCACAGGAGAAGACCCGTCCCACCCGCAGAAGGGTTTCTCTTGACCTCCGTACGCGCCTTCGCCGTCACCGCAGCGGCCTGTGCCACCGTGCTCGCCACCGCGCTGCCGTCCTCCGCCATCAACTCCTACAACGCCACCCCCGCCCCCGAACGCACCGAGGTCGGCGCGCTCGTGGCCACCTGGGACGACGACGGTGACCCCGCGACCCCCGACCGCGTCGACTGGGTCTGCTCCGGCACCATGATCGACGCGGACACCTTCCTGACCGCCGCGCACTGCACCTCGGACTGGCCCGACAACGTGCGGTTCTACGTCTCCCTCGACCAGGACGTGCAGTCCGGGCTCGACGCGGCGGCGAAGAAGTACCCGGGCGACCCGGCCGCGCAGGCCGCCGCCGTCGCCGTCCCGGGCACCGCCCACACCCACCCCGCATATCCGGGGCCCGCCTCCGACACCCACGACATCGCGGTGATCCAGCTGCCCGCCGCCCAGGTCAAGGCCCGCTGGAGCTTCACTCCGGCGACCCTGCCCACCGCGAACCAGCTCGGCAGACTCGGCCCGCAGGGCCTGAACGACACCGACTGGCTCGTCGCCGGATACGGCACCCAGGAGGCCGTCAACGGCCCCGGCGGCCAGACCCACCCCGGCGGCGGCGTCCGGATGAAGGCACCCGTCACCTTCAACGCCCTCAACGACTCCTGGGCGCGGCTCGCGATGACCGCACCCCAGGGCAACGGTGGCGCCTGCTACGGCGATTCGGGCGGACCCAACTTCGCCGTGATCGGCGGCAAGAGGATCCTCGCCGCCACCACCATCACCGGCGACACCCCCTGCTACGCGACCAACGTGACGTACCGCCTGGACACCCCCGGCGCCCGTGCCTTCCTCTCGCCGTTCGTGAAGCTGCCGTAACCCGTACCGAAGCAACCCGAGGCCCCGCCGCATCGCGCACCCGCCGAAGCGGCGGGGCATCGTACGTCTTCGCCCCCTCTCGCACTCGCCAACTCGGCCAGGGCTGAGCAGAGTTGAGCGCCGTCGGCAGCACGCCGCACGCCCGTCACAGCGGCTCGCCGACTGCTGGAACCGGCTGCCGCCCCGGCGAAGAACGGCGGTCGCCGCAGCCGTGCTCGCCACCGCAGCCGTAGCCCTGCCGCAGACTCTCGCACCCGACCGGTGTCCCGGCCTCACCCGCGCCGCCCCCGCCCCCGCCCCCGCCCCTCACCGGACCGGCCCGCACGCCCCTCCGCATCACTGTGGAAATCGCCGTTTCCGATGACTCGGCACATCCCCCGGATGCCGACCATCCCTTTTCTCGGCGTAACGCTCCGTAACGCGCGCGCAATACACCACCACAGTTTCACGGTCCGGCCGCACTCACGCCCGGGGCCTTTCCGATCTCCTCCGGGCCGCATGCCGTCCGAGCACCGCATGATCTCAGCCATGGCCAACCGGAAGTGCGGCTTCTCAGAATGCGGACCTCGGCGAAAATCCACCAAACCCGTCGAGAGGGCCCACCGCCGAGACCGGGCATCCACCCCGTCATAACAAGAAAGTCACAAGCGAGCCCGCGCCGCTGACCCTGCCCTTACCCCGGGCTTAGAGTCACGGCCAGTCACCGCCTCCATCGGGAGTTCGGTACCAGCGCGGCACTCACCCCCCGACCAGGGCGGGGCCTGCCTGTGAAAGGACTGATTGTGCGACAGCGTTCCTTGGTGATTCTTACCTCCGTTCTCACGACCGGAGCTCTGACTCTCACCGCCTGCGGCTCCCGAGACGACAGCGGTGACAAGGGCGGAGACAACGGGAGCGGCACCACGCTGACCATCGGCGTCGACGCCCCCCTCTCCGGTGAGAACTCCACCACCGGCCTCGGCATCCAGTACGGCGCCCAGATCGCCGTCGACGACGCCAACAAGAACAACTGGGTCCCGGGCGTGAAGTTCAAGCTCAAGCCCCTGGACGACAAGGCGCAGCCCGCCACCGGCCAGACCAACGCCACCAGCATCGTCGGCGACAAGACCGCCGTCGGCGCCGTCGGCCCGCTGAACTCCGGCGTCGCCCAGACGATGCAGCAGGTGTTCGCCTCGGCCAACATGGTCCAGATCTCCCCCGCGAACACGGCCCCCGAGCTGACCCAGGGCAAGAACTGGCAGACGGACAAGAAGCGCCCGTTCAAGACGTACTTCCGCACCGCCACCACCGACGAACTGCAGGGCAGCTTCGCGGCCGGCTACGCGTACAACGGCCTCAAGAAGAAGAAGGCCTTCGTCGTCGACGACAAGCAGACGTACGGCGCCGGCCTCGCGAAGATCTTCAACGAGCAGTACAAGAAGCTCGGCGGCAAGGTCGTCGGCACCGACCACGTCAACACCGGCGACAAGGACTTCGGCTCCCTCGTCACCAAGATCAAGAACTCCGGTGCCGACCTGCTCTACTACGGCGGCCAGTACGACGAGTCCGCGCTGATCACCAAGCAGCTCAAGGACGCCGGCGTCAAGATCCCGCTGTTCGGCGGCGACGGCATGTTCGCCACCACCTACATCGAGGCCGCCGGCAAGTCCTCCGAGGGCGACCTCGCCACCGCCATCGGTGTCCCCGCCGACACCCTGCCCGCGGCCAAGACGTTCATCCAGACGTACAAGGACAAGGGTTACAAGGGCGACTACGGCGCGTACGGCGCCTACGCCTACGACGCCACCACCGCCATCATCAAGGCCGTCAAGGCCGCGGCCGACGCCAACGGCGGCAAGGTGCCCACCGACATCAACGACCTGCGCTCCAAAGTCGTCGACGGTGTCCAGAAGTCCGACTTCGAAGGCCTCACCGGCAAGATCTCCTTCGACGAGTACGGCGACACCACCAACAAGCAGCTGACGGTCTACCAGGTCGAGAAGGGTGCCTGGAAGGACGTGGAGACCGGCACCGCCGACCTGAAGTAACCCGGCCCGCCACAACGCCGCACCACGGGCCGCGCGGAAGGAGGACCCCGACCGCGCGGCCCGTTTCCACACCCCCACACAGCACACGACCACGCACACATCCAGTGCACACGACCACCAGCGACATGGAGGCCATGCGGTGAACACCCTGCCGCAGCAGCTGGCCAACGGGCTGCTTCTCGGCTCGATGTACGGGCTGATCGCCATCGGCTACACGATGGTGTACGGCATCGTCCAGCTCATCAACTTCGCGCACGGCGAGATCTTCATGACCGGGGCCTTCGGCGCCCTCACGGTCTACTTCTACATCCTCCCCGACGGCACCTCGATGGCCCTCGCCGTACCCCTCATGCTCCTCGGCGGAGCCATCGTCGCCATCCTCATAGCCGTCGGAGCGGAACGGTTCGCCTACCGACCACTGCGCGGAGCACCACGCCTGGCACCGCTCATCACCGCCATCGGCCTCTCCCTGGCCCTCCAGGAGGTCGTGCGCAACTTCTACCCCGGCGCCGACCGCGCCCGCGCCTTCCCCGGCCTCGACGCCACCCACGACATCGGCTCCGTCACCATCAAGGACGCCGACATCTTCCTCATCCTCGCCGCCGTCCTCTGCATGGCCGCCCTCGCCTTCTTCGTGCGCCGCAGCCGCACCGGCCGCGCCATGCAGGCCACCGCGCAGGACCCCGACACCGCACAGCTCATGGGCATCGACACCAACCGCATCATCGTCATCGCCTTCGCCATCGGCGGCTTCTTCGCCGCCGTCGCCGCCGTCGCCTACGGACTCAAGTACGGCAACGTCGACTACCGCATGGGCTTCCTGATGGGCCTCAAGGCCTTCACCGCGGCCGTCCTCGGCGGCATCGGCAACATCTACGGCGCCATGCTCGGCGGCGTCGTCCTCGGCGTCGCCGAAACCCTCGCCTCCGCCTACATCGACGAGATCCCCGGCATGAGCCAGCTCGGCGGTCAGAGCTGGGCCAACGTCTGGGCCTTCTGCCTCCTCATCCTCGTGCTCCTCTTCAGGCCGCAGGGCCTGCTCGGCGAGCGCGTCGCGGACAGGGCGTGATCACATGACCGAGACGACCAAGACCCCAGCGCCGGACGCCGCCCCCACCCCGACGCCCGCACCGCACGGTCTCATCCCGCTGCCCGCCGCGGCCGCCCGCGCCCTGCTGCTCGCCGGCGGCATCGCCACCGCCGCCTCCGCGTTCCTCGCCTGGACCTGGACCGCCGAATTCCCCGGCGACCTCACCTTCAACGGCTACCCCGGCGGCCTGCAGTGGCTGACCTTCACCGCCGGTGTCCTCACCGCCCTGTTCGCCCTCGCCTCCTACGGCGTCCGCGGACTCGGCTGGCTGCTGCCCGCCCGCAACAACGCACCGCTCGCCCTCACCGCCCTCGGCGGCTTCGCCGTCACCTGGTTCACCGTCATCGCCATCAGCACCGAACTCGGCGGCGTCGTCAACCTCGAACCCGGCGGCTGGATCGCGGCCGTGGCCTCCCTGCTGCCCGTCATCGGCGCCTTCGCCCTCCCCCAGGAGCGCACCGGCACCAGGGGCACCAAGGAAGCCGTCAAGGCCTACATCGCCAAGCCCGAGCGCATCCCCGCCCCCCAGGCCACCGCGCCCTGGGTCCAGCGGGCCGTCATCACCGTGGTCACCATCATCGGGCTCGGCGTCTTCACCTACGGCATCGACACCGAGTACGGCGAACTCTTCATCGGCTACCTCTTCGTCGTCACCTTCGCGATCTGGGCCCTGCACACCGCAGGCCTCCTCGACCGCTTCTCCGCACAGGTCGCCGCCAACCGCAGCTTCACCCTCGCCATGGGCTTCGCCGCGGCCATCGCCTTCCCCTTCACCCAGACCGACGACCACTACGCCAACATCGGCGTCAACATCCTGATCTTCGGGACCGTGGCCCTCGGCCTCAACATCGTCGTCGGCCTCGCCGGACTCCTCGACCTCGGATACGTCGCCTTCCTCGGCGTCGGCGCCTACACCGCCGCCCTCGTCTCCGGCTCCGAGTTCTCCACCATCTCCGGCGTCCACCTGCCCTTCTGGGCCTCCGCCCTGGCCGGCGCCGCCGCCTCCCTGGTCTTCGGCGTCCTCATCGGCGCCCCGACCCTGCGACTGCGCGGCGACTACCTCGCCATCGTCACCCTCGGCTTCGGTGAGATCTTCCGCATCGCCGTCAACAACATGGACGGCCAGTCCGGACCCGACGTCACCAACGGCCCCAACGGCATCCCGTCCATCCCCGACCTGAAGCTCCTCGGCTTCAACTTCGGCGAGGCGCACGACATCGGCGGCTTCACCCTCGGCCGCTTCGCCAACTACTACCTCCTGATGGTCCTCATCATGGCCATCGTCGTGCTGGTCTACACGCGTGCCGCGGACTCCCGCATCGGCCGCTCCTGGATCGCCATCCGCGAGGACGAGACAGCCGCCACCGCCATGGGCATCAACGGCTTCCGCGTCAAGCTCGTCGCCTTCGCCCTCGGCGCCGCCCTCGCCGGCCTCGCCGGCACCGTCAGCGCCCACGTCACCTACAGCGTCGTCCCGACGCCGTACCAGTTCGCCGGCTCCACCCCGCCCAACTCCGCGTTCCTCCTGGCCGCGGTCGTCCTCGGCGGCATGGGCACCGTCGCAGGACCCCTCCTCGGCGCAGCCCTGCTCTACCTCCTCCCCGAGAAGCTCGTCTTCCTCCAGGAGAAGTCACTCCTCGCCTTCGGCATCGCGCTCATCCTCCTGATGCGCTTCCGCCCCGAAGGCATCATCGCCAACCGCCGACGCCAGCTCGAATTCCACGAGACCGGCCAACTCGACGTACCCAAACAGACCACGCTGACCGACGAACCGGCCGTCACCAAGGCGGGGGCGTAAGAAACATGACCACACCTGTACTCGAAGCACGCGACGTCACGATGCGCTTCGGCGGCCTCACCGCCGTACGCTCCGTCGACTTCACGGTCAACGCCGGCGAAATCGTCGGTCTCATCGGCCCCAACGGCGCCGGCAAGACCACCTTCTTCAACTGCCTGACCGGCCTCTACGTCCCCACCGAGGGCACCGTCTCCTACAAGGGCACCGTCCTCCCCCCGAAGCCCCACCTGGTCACCCAGGCCGGCATCGCCCGCACCTTCCAGAACATCCGCCTGTTCGCCAACATGACGGTCCTGGAAAACGTCCTCGTCGGCCGCCACACCCGCACCAAGGAAGGCCTCTGGTCCGCCCTCCTGCGCGGCCCCGGCTTCAAGAAGGCCGAACGCGCCAGCGAGGAACGCGCCATGGAACTCCTGGAGTTCATCGGCCTCGCCCACAAGCGCGACCACCTCGCCCGCAACCTCCCCTACGGCGAACAGCGCAAGCTCGAGATCGCACGCGCCATGGCCTCCGAGCCCGGCCTGCTGCTCCTCGACGAGCCCACCGCCGGCATGAACCCCCAGGAGACGCGGGCCACCGAGGAACTGGTCTTCGCCATCCGCGACCGGGGCATCGCCGTCCTGCTCATCGAGCACGACATGCGCTTCGTCTTCAACCTCTCCGACCGCGTCGCCGTCCTCGTCCAGGGCGAGAAGCTCGTCGAAGGCACCTCCGACGTCGTCCAGGCCGACGAGCGCGTCATCGCCGCGTACCTCGGAGAGCCGTTCGAAGGCGACCCCGGCGAAGCGGAAGTCGCCGAGGTCGAGGCCGCCGAAGCCGCCGCCGACGCGCCCAGCACCACCAGCAGCACCAAGGGAGAGGCCAAGTGACCGCACTGCTCGAGGTCGAAGACCTCCGGGTCTCCTACGGCAAGATCGAAGCCGTCAAGGGCATCTCCTTCAGCGTCGACGCCGGTCAGGTCGTCACCCTCATCGGCACCAACGGCGCCGGCAAGACGACCACCCTGCGCACCCTGTCAGGCCTGCTGAAGCCGACATCCGGGAAGATCCTCTTCGACGGCAAGCCGCTGAGCGGGGTCCCCGCCCACAAGATCGTCGCCCTCGGCCTCGCCCACTCCCCCGAAGGCCGGCACATCTTCCCCCGCCTCACCATCGCGGAGAACCTCCAGCTCGGAGCGTTCCTCCGCAAGGACAAGGAAGGCATCGAGAAGGACATCCAGCGCGCCTACGACCTCTTCCCCATCCTCGGGGAACGCCGCAAGCAGGCCGCAGGAACCCTCTCGGGCGGCGAACAGCAGATGCTCGCCATGGGCCGCGCCCTCATGTCCCAGCCCAAGCTGCTCATGCTCGACGAGCCCTCCATGGGCCTCTCCCCGATCATGATGCAGAAGATCATGGCGACCATCGCCGAGCTGAAGTCCCAGGGCACGACGATCCTCCTCGTCGAACAGAACGCCCAGGCCGCGCTGTCCCTGGCGGACCAGGGCCACGTCATGGAGGTCGGCAACATCGTCCTCTCCGGGACGGGCCAGGACCTGCTCCACGACGAGTCGGTGCGCAAGGCGTACCTGGGCGAGGACTGACGGCCCGTACGCCAAGAGGCCCGCTCCCCCTCCGATCCGGAAGGGAAGCGGGCCTCTCGCGTCGGACTCTCAGCCCTTGCCGGCCTTCTTCTCGTCGGCGTCCTGAATGACCGCCTCCGCGACCTGCTGCATCGACATCCGCCGGTCCATCGACGTCTTCTGGATCCACCGGAAAGCGGCCGGCTCCGACAGCCCGTACTCCGTCTGCAGGATCGACTTCGCCCGGTCCACCAGCTTGCGCGTCTCCAGCCGGAGCGTGAGGTCGGCGACCTCCTTCTCCAGCTCCTTCAGCTCCGTGAACCGCGAGACGGCCATCTCGATCGCCGGCACGACATCCGTCTTGCTGAACGGCTTCACCAGATACGCCATCGCACCCGCGTCCCGGGCCCGCTCCACCAGATCCCGCTGCGAGAACGCGGTCAGCATCAGCACCGGCGCGATGCTCTCCTCCGCGATCTTCTCCGCCGCCGAGATACCGTCCAGCTTCGGCATCTTCACATCGAGAATGACAAGGTCGGGGCGGTGCTCACGAGCCAGCTCCACCGCCTGCTCACCGTCACCGGCCTCACCGACGACGGTGTACCCCTCCTCCTCCAGCATCTCTTTGAGATCGAGCCGGATCAGCGCCTCGTCCTCGGCGATGACGACCCGCGTCGTCAACGGAGGCACGTGCGACTTGTCCTCTTCAGGCACGTCAACAGGCTGGGGCGACTCGGGGGCACTCACGTGGGCTCCTTGGTAGGGGCAGGCCGGTACTGCTCCCAAGAGCGTACCTAGCTGCGGTATGGTGGTCAGGCAGTGGGTCGAGGTCAACCTTGGATTCACCGGGCCCCGGTAGCCCAATTGGCAGCAGGCAATGGATTCAAAACCCATACAGTGTCGGTTCGAGTCCGACCCGGGGCACTTTTCCTTGGTTTCCAAGGTCACCACTTCGAAGCGGATGTCCACGTTCTCGTGAACATCCGCTTTTTGCTGCGTGTCGAGGTGATCACAGTTCCACAGTGACCCCATGTACGACCTCAGCACACGCAAGCGAGCACTCGCACTGGTGGCCCAGGGCCGCAGCCTGAATTCGGTGAGCCGTGAAACGGGCATCTCACGGGCCGCGATCCGCAGCTGGCAGAACCGCCTGGAACCGTTGCCCCGTTTGGCGCCACCGGACCCCGGACCGCCCGCCGACGAGTGCACGTACGCCTACCTGCTGGGGCTCTATCTCGGCGATGGCTGCATCAGCGGCCACCCACGCGGCACCGGCTATTACCTGAGAATCGCGTGCGCGAACTCGTGGCCCGGTCTGATCGAAGCATGCGAGATTGCCATGCGCGCCATCAACCCGACCGGGTGTGCCTCTCGCACTCAGGCGCAGGGATACGTCTCGGTGATCAGCTACAGCAGGCACTGGCCGCACCTCTTCCCCCAGCACGGACCCGGCAAGAAGCACGAACGCCGTATCGCTCTCGAACCCTGGCAGCAAGCCATCGTCGACGCGTACCCCTGGGAGTTCATCCGCGGTCTCATCCACTCCGACGGCTGCCGGATCACCAACTGGACGACCCGCCTCGTCGGCGGTGAGCAGAAGCGCTACGAATATCCCCGGTACTTCCTCACCAACCTCTCGGCCGACATCATTCGTCTCTTCACCACAGCGCTTGACCAAGTGGGCGTCGAATGGAAAAAGGCGAACGCGCGCAACATCTCCGTCGCCCGCAAAGCCTCCGTAGCCCTCATGGACGCCCACGTCGGACCCAAGTACTGACGCGACTACTCCCCGATGTGGTGGACCCTGACCATGTTCGTCGAGCCGGAGACGCCGGGCGGGGAGCCGGATGTGATGACGACCGTGTCGCCTGGGCTGCAGCGGCCGTAGCGGAGCAGGAGTTCGTCGACCTGGTCGACCATCGCATCGGTGGTGTCGACGCACGGGCCGAGGAAGGTCTCGACGCCCCAGGTGAGGCTGAGCTGGGAGCGGGTCGCCTGGTCGGGGGTGAAGGCGAGGAGGGGGATCGGGGAGCGGTAGCGGGAGAGGCGGCGGGCGGTGTCGCCCGACTGGGTGAAGGCGACCAGGAAGCGAGCGCCCAGGAAGTCGCCCATCTCGGCTGCCGCCCGGGCCACCGCGCCGCCCTGGGTGCGGGGCTTGTTGCGCTCGGTCAGCGGCGGGAGGCCCTTCGCCAGGATGTCTTCCTCCGCTGCCGCGACGATGCGGGCCATCGTGCGGACGGTTTCGATGGGGTGTTTGCCGACGCTCGTTTCGCCGGAGAGCATCACCGCGTCGGTGCCGTCGATGACGGCGTTGGCGACGTCGGAGGCTTCGGCGCGGGTCGGGCGGGCGTTTTCGATCATCGAGTCGAGCATCTGGGTGGCGACGATGACCGGCTTGGCGTTGCGTTTGGCCAGTTTGATGGCGCGCTTCTGGACGATCGGGACCTGTTCGAGTGGCATTTCGACGCCGAGGTCCCCGCGGGCCACCATGATGCCGTCGAAGGCGGCGACGATGTCGTCGATGGTTTCGACGGCCTGGGGTTTTTCGATTTTGGCGATGACGGGGAGGCGGCGGCCTTCCTCGTCCATGATGCGGTGGACGTCCTGGATGTCGCGCCCGGAGCGGACGAAGGAGAGGGCGATGACGTCGAAGCCGGTGCGCAGGGCCCAGCGGAGGTCGTCCTCGTCCTTCTTGGAGAGGGCGGGGACGGAGACGGCGACGCCGGGGAGGTTGAGGCCCTTGTGGTCGCTGATCACGCCGCCTTCGAGGACGGTGGTGTGGATGCGGGGGCCGTCGACGGAGGTGACCTTGAGGCAGACCTTGCCGTCGTCGACGAGGATGCGTTCGCCGGTGGTGACGTCGGCGGCGAGGCCGGCGTAGGTGGTGCCGCAGATGTCGCGGTCGCCTTCGACGCCTTCTTCGACGGTGATGGTGAAGGTGTCGCCGCGTTCGAGGAGTACGGGGCCTTCGGTGAAGTGGCCGAGCCTGATTTTGGGGCCTTGGAGGTCGGCGAGGAGGCCGACGCTGCGGCCGGTCTCGTCGGCTGCTTTGCGGACCCGGTGGTAGCGCTCCTCGTGTTCGGCGTGGCCGCCGTGGCTGAGGTTGAAGCGGGCTACATCCATTCCGGCGTCGACCAGGTCTTTGATCCGGTCGTACGAGTCGGTGGCGGGTCCCAGGGTGCAGACGATTTTGGCTCGGCGCATGAAAGGAGCCTATGAGCTACCGACCGGTAGTGAATTGGCCGGGCATGGCCGCTCAACAGACTTTGCGTGAAGCGTTATTGACAAGTGCTGAATTGCGCGGAGGGGTGCTCCGATGAGCACCCCTGGAATTCGGTCGCATTTTCGGAATGGGCCCGCGGGGGTGCTTACAGCCGGGGCGGCACCATCGTGAAGCGGGCGTTGATCTGGGCGTGGACGCGTTGGCGCTGGGGTTCGAGGTCGAGGGGGGCGGGGGTGTCCTCGGCGGCGCCGGCGAAGGCCGCGGAGCGCATGCGGCCGGGGGCAGGGGGGTAGGCCGGCGGGGCGCTCTCGGCGCCGATGTCGGCGAGTTCGACCAGGGCGGAGAGGGTGGTTCCGAGGGCGTCGGCGTACTCGCGGGCGCGTTGGACGGCTTCGTGCACGGCCTTCTTGCGGGCTTCGCGGTGGGCGGGTGAGTCGGGGCGCAGGGTCCACCAAGGGCCGTCGACGCGGGTGAGTTCGAGGTCGGCGAGGCGGGTGGTGAGTTCACCCAGGGAGGTGAAGTCGGTGAGTTCGGCGGTGACGCGGACGCTGCCGTGGTAGGTGCGGACGCGTTCGCCGCGGCCGTGTTTGGTGAGTTCCGGCGTGATGGAGAAGGCGCCGGTCTCCAGGCGTTCGACGGCGTCGCCGTAGGACTTGACGAGGTCGAGGACGCCGGCGTTGCGGCGGGTGAGGTCGTCGAGGGCGGAGCGGCGGTCGCGGCCGCGGGCGGCGACGGTGATGCCGATGCGGGCGATCTCGGGGTCGACTTCGAGGCGGGCCTCGCCGCGGACGGCGATGCGGGGGGCCTCGGGCGTGCCGTAGGGGACGGCGGGCTGGGAGGCGTCTGGGGTGGCCGCGGTCATACGCCCCACTCTGTCATGTCCGGTCTGGTTGGCGGTCCGGGATCGGGGGGCCGAGTCATCAGATCGCAACCTGGCGGGTCTGTTGCGGCCGGTCATGGACGGGTCAGAATCTACGCGCGTTATCTACGCGCGTCGTTCACAGATTCCGCGAGGAGCCAGACATGCCGTTGAACCGCCGGAAGTTCCTGGAGAAGTCCGCCGTGACCGGAGCGGGGGTGGCGCTGGCCGGTGCGGTCTCGGCGCCGGGTGCGCAGGCGGCCGAGGCGAAGCGGGGCGCCAAGCGGTACGCGTTCACCGTGCTGGGGACGACGGACCTGCACGGCAACGTCTTCAACTGGGACTACTTCACGGACAAGGAGTTCGACGACAAGGACCACAACGACGTCGGCCTCGCGAAGGTCTCTACGCTGGTGAACCGGGTCCGCGAGGAGAAGGGCCGCCGCAACACGCTGCTCATCGACGCGGGCGACACCATCCAGGGCACGCAGTTGTCGTACTACTACGCCAAGGTCGACCCGATCACGGCCCAGGGCGGCCCGGTGCACCCGATGGCGCAGGCGATGAACGCCATGGAGTACGACGCGGCGGCGCTCGGCAACCACGAGTTCAACTACGGCATTCCGGTGCTGCGGAAGTTCGAGCAGCAGTGCCGTTTCCCGCTGCTGGGCGCCAACGCGCTGGACGCGAAGACGCTGCGGCCGGCGTTCGCGCCGTACAGCATGCACCGGCTGCGCACGCCGCACGGGCGGGATGTAAAGGTGGCGGTGCTGGGGCTGACGAACCCGGGCATCGCGATCTGGGACAAGGCGAACGTGCAGGGGAAGATGACGTTCCCGGGTCTGGAGGAGCAGGCGGCGAAGTGGGTGCCGAAGCTGCGGTCGATGGGCGCGGACGTGGTCATCGTGTCGGCGCACAGCGGTTCGTCGGGGACGTCGTCCTACGGTGACCAGCTGCCGTACATCGAGAACGCGGCCGCTCTGGTGGCCGAGCAGGTGCCGGGCATCGACGCGATCCTGGTCGGGCACGCGCACACGGAGATCCCCGAGTACTTCGTCGCGAACAAGAAGACGGACAAGAAGGTCGTGCTGTCCGAGCCGCTGAAGTGGGGGCAGCGGCTGACGCTGTTCGACTTCGAGCTGGTCTGGGAGAAGGGCTGCTGGAAGGTCGAGAAGGTCGGCGCGAAGGTCCTCAACTCCAACACGGTGGAGGAGGACCCGAAGATCACGAAGCTGCTCGGGGACGAGCACGAGAAGGTCGTGGCGTACGTCAACCAGGTCATCGGCACGAACGCGGCGGAGATGACGTCGGCCGAGGCGCCGTACAAGGACGTGCCGATCATCGATCTGATCAACCACATCCAGGCGGACACGGTGAAGCAGGCGCTGGCGGGCACGGAGCACGCCGCGCTGCCGGTGCTGTCGCAGGCGGCGTGTTTCTCGCGCAGCGCGCGGATCCCGGCGGGCCAGGTGACGATCCGGGACGTGGCCGGTCTGTACGTCTTCGAGAACACCCTGGAGGCGCGTCTGATGACGGGTGCGCAGATGAAGGCGTATCTGGAGTACTCGGCGAACTACTTCGTGCAGACCGCCCCGGATGCCCCGGTGGATCCGGCGAAGCTGACGAACGCGAACGGCACGCCGGACTACAACTACGACGTGGTGAGCGGTCTGGCGTACGAGATCGACATCGCGAAGCCGGCCGGGTCGCGGGTGACGAACGTGCGGTTCGAGGGACAGCCGCTCGCGGACGACGCGCAGTTCGTGTTCGCGGTGAACAACTACCGGGCCAACGGCGGCGGGAACTTCCCGCACGTCGCCGCGGCCCGGATGCTGTGGTCGAACTCGGACGAGATCCGCAACACCATGATCGCCTGGGTGAAGGCGAAGGGGTCGATCGACCCGGCCGCCTTCGCGGGGGTGGACTGGAAGCTCACGCGGAACGGCACGCCCGTCTTCTGAGCCGCGCGCTTCGTCACCTTCGGTCGTCGACGAGCGGGGTCAGTGCCGGTGCCTCGCGGGGCGGCGGGACGTGCGCCCGCCGGGTGAGGCCGAAGGTGGTGAAGGCGGTGCGGGCGGGGAGTGGGTAGGCCTCCCCGCCCGTCAGGGTGTTGAGGATGACCGCGCCGCGCCAGGCGGCGAGGCCGAGGTCGGGGGCGCCGACGCCGTGGGTGTGGGTTTCGGCGTTCTGGACGAAGACCGTGCCGGTGACGGACGGGTCGAGGACGAGCTGGTGGTCCTCGTCGATGCGGGGCCGCTCCTGGTTGTCGCGGCGCATGTAGGGGTCGAGGCCCGCGAGGATCCGGTCGAGGGGGCGTTCGCGGTAGCCGGTGGCGAGGACGACGGCGTCGGTGGTGAGGCGGGAGCGGGTGTTCTGCAGGTCGTGCTCCAGGTGCAGTTCCACCTTGGTCGTGGCGACCCGGCCGGCGGTGCGGACCCGCACACCGGGTGTGAGGACGGCGTCGGGCCAGCCGCCGTGCAGGGTGCGGCGGTAGAGCTCGTCGTGGACGGCGGCGATGGTGGCGGCGTCGATGCCTTTGTGCAGCTGCCACTGGCCCTCGACGAGCCGGTCGCGGGTGGATTCGGGCAGCGCGTGGAAGTAGCGGGTGTGGTCGGGGGTGAAGTGCTCCAGGCCGAGCTTGGAGTACTCCATGGGCGCGAAGGCCTCGGTACGGCCCAGCCAGTGCAGTTTCTCGCGGCCGGCGGGCCGGTTGCGCAGCAGGTCGAGGAAGACCTCGGCGCCGGACTGTCCGATGCCGACGACGGTGACGTGTTCGGCGGCGAGCAGGGCGGCACGGTGGTCGAGGTAGTCGGCGGCGTGCACGACGGGCACGCCGGGTGCCTCGACCAGGGGCTTGAGGGGGTCGGGGACGTAGGGCTCGGTTCCGATGCCGAGGACGACGTCGCGGGTGTAGGTCCGGCCGAGGGCTTCTGCTTCTCCGTCGCCGTCGAGCTGGGTGAAGTCGACCTCGAAGACGTCGCGTTCGGGGTTCCAGCGGACGGCGTCGACCTGGTGGCCGAAGTGGAGCCCGGGGAGGTTCTCGCTGACCCAGCGGCAGTAGGCGTCGTACTCGGCGCGCTGGATGTGGAAGCGCTCGGCGAAGTAGAAGGGGAAGAGCCGCTCGCGGGACCTGAGGTAGTTGAGGAAGGTCCAGGGGCTGGTGGGGTCGGCGAGGGAGACCAGGTCGGCGAGGAACGGGACTTGGAGGGTGGCGCCCTCGATGAGCAGGCCGGGGTGCCAGCCGAAGGCGGGGTTCTGGTCGTAGAAGACGGTGTCGAGGCGTCCGAGCGGGTGGGCGAGCGCGGCGAGGGAGAGGTTGGCGGGGCCGATGCCGATGCCGACGAGGTCGCGGGGGGCGTCGGGGTCGGGGGTCTGTGCGGGGTTCATCGGGGGGTGTGTCCTTCCACGAGTGTCGCTCGGCTCGCTGCCGCGAGGTGCAGCAGGGTGGCCAGGTCGTCGGGCCCGGTGGCGGGGTTGAGGAGGGTGGCCTTGAGCCAGAGCCGGCCGTCGAGGCGGGCCCGGCCGAGGACGGCCCGGCCGTCGGTGAGCAGCGCGCGGCGTACGGCGGCCACGGTGGCGTCGGTGGCGCCCGTGGGCCGGAACAGCACGGTGCTGATGACGGGCGGGGCGTGCAGCTCGAATCCTGGGTGGGCGTCGACGAGGGCGGCGAACTGCCGGGCGTGGGCGCAGACCTGGTCGACGAGGGCTCCGAGGCCGCTGCGCCCCAGGGTCTTGAGGGTGACGGCGAGTTTGAGGACGTCGGGGCGGCGGGTGGTGCGCAGGGACCGGCCGAGCAGGTCGGGGAGTCCGGCTTCGGTGTCGTCGTCGGCGTTGAGGTAGTCGGCGTGCTGCCGCAGGGCGGCGAGGTCGCGGGGGTCCCGGACGGCGAGGAGGCCGGCGGCGACCGGTTGCCAGCCGAGTTTGTGCAGGTCGAGGGTGACGGTGTGGGCGGCTTCGAGTCCGGTGAGGCGTGCGCGGTGCCGGTCGCTGAAGAGGAGGCCTCCGCCGTAGGCGGCGTCGATGTGCAGCCGGGTGCCGTGGGCGGCGCAGCGGGCGGCGATCTCGGGCAGCGGGTCGATGCGTCCGGCGTCGGTGGTGCCGGCGGTGGCGGCGACGAGCAGCGGGCCGGGCAGGCCGGTGAGGGTTTCGTCCAGCGCGTCGGGGTCGAGCGTGCCGCCCGGGGCGGGTACGACGACGGGGTCGGGCAGTCCGAGCAGCCAGGCGGCGCGGGGCAGTGAGTGGTGGGCGTTGGCCCCGCACACGAGCCGTACGGATCCGCCGTGGGCTTCCCGGGCGAGGAGCAGGGCGAGTTGGTTGGATTCGGTGCCGCCGGTGGTGACGAGGGCGTCGGCCGTGCCGTTTCCCGGGTAGATCTCCCGGGCCAGCACGCCTGCCGCCAGGGCTTCCAGCTCGGAGGCCGCCGGGGCCTGGTCCCAGGAGTCCAGGGACGGGTTGAGGGCCGAGGCGGCGAGGTCGGCGGCGGTGGCGACGGCGAGGGGCGGGCAGTGGAGGTGGGCCGCGCACAGGGGGTGGGCCGGGTCGGCGGCGCCTTCCGTGAAGGCCCGGACCAGGGTGCGCAGGGCGTGGGGGTCGCCCTGGTCGGGCAGGAGCTCCCCCACCGCTTCCCGCAGGCGGGCGGCGACCGCGTCGGGCCCGCCCGTCGGCAGCGGCCCGCCCCGGGCCCGGGCGCCGGTGTCCAGCGCTTCGAGGACGGTGTTGAGCAACGGGCGCAGGGCACGGGGGCCTTCGGGGCCTGAGGCGAGGGGCGGCGTGCTCATGGGGTGACCTCCGGGGCGCGGGGCGACACGCCCGTACGGCTCAACGACCCGACCCGGGTGGAGGTATCTCCCGTACGGCAAACCCGGCCTGAGCGGCACGGCCACCGGCCTTGGTTCCCGATGGGGCGGAGTGGTTCCCGGCCGCGACAAAGGGGCGTGCGGGGCTGCCCGGTGATGGGCGGGCGTGCTGCCCCCGTGACGGGCGGGCGGGACTGCCCGTGACGGGCGGGCGTGCTGCCCCCGTGACGGGCGGGCGGGACTGCCCGTGACGGGCGGGCGGGACTGCCCGGTGATGGACAGGCGGGACTGCCCGTTATGGGCGGCGGGACTGCCCGGTAATGCACAGGCGGGACTGCCCGGTGATGGGCGGGCGCCCGCCGCAGCGGCGGAGGCGGCCGGTCGCCCGTCGGGGGCTCTATGCCGCCGTCCCCAGCTCTGGCCACTCCGGGCTCGCGCCGGCCGCAGCCCGCGTCCCCAGCTGTCGCCGGCCACAGCTCTCGCCGCTCCTAGCTCTCGCCCGCCCCGGTCCGTGCAGCTCCTAGCCCTCGCCCGCCACAGCTGTGGCCGGCCCCAGCCCGCGCGGCTCCTAGCGCTCGCCAGCCCCAGCCCGCGCAGCTCCTAGCTCGCGCCGGACACTGAACCGCGCCGCCACAGCTGCCGCCGCCCCCAGCTGTCGCCGCCGCCAGCTGTCGCTGCTCCTAGCTCACGTCCGCCACAGCCCGCGCAGCTCCTAGCGCTCGCCAGCCCCAGCCCGCGCAGCTCCTAGCTCGCGCCGGACACAGAACCGCGCCGCCCCCAGCTCTCGCCGCCGCCAGCTCTCGCTGCTCCTAGCTCACGTCCGCCACAGCCCGCGCAGCTCCGAGCCCTCGCTCGCCACAGCCCACGCCGCCACAGCTGCCGCCGCCCCCAGCTCTCGCCGCTGCCAGCTGTCGCCGCTGCGGGCTCTCGCCGCCCCTACTTCTCCCCTGCTCGCTGGACTCGCAGTGCCCTTGCCAGGTCGTCGAGTTGGTCGACCAGCTTGCGGTGCAGTGCGGGGATCGGGTCGGCGTCGCGCAGGCATTCCTCGCCGAGGCGGAGGGTGTCCGCGTCGACGGCGTGTGCGGGGAAGGCCCAGCGGCCCGCGGCGTCGGCGATGGCGGGGCCGCGGCGGTCGGCGACGGCGACCGCGTCGGCGTAGTAGCGCCCGACGTACTCGCGTACCAGGTCGGCCTGTTCGGGCTGCCAGAAGCCGCGGGCGGTGGCGGTGAAGAGGTAGTTGGACAGGTCGTCGGAGCCGAACATGGCCTCCCAGGCGCGGGCCTTGGCCTCGGGGTCGGGCAGGGCGGCGCGGCAGCGGGCGGCGCCCTCCTGGCCGGTGGCGCTCGGGTCGCGTTCCAGTTCGGCGGCGATGGCGGCCTCGTCGGTCGCGCCGAGGACGGCGAGCCGGGCGAGTACGCGCCAGCGCAGCTCGGGGTCGAGCTCGGGGCCGCCGGGGACGGTGCCGTCGGCGAGCCAGGCGGCGATGGTGTCGGGGTGGGCGGCCACGTCGATGCGGTGGCGTACGGCGATCAGGCGCAGGCCGGGGTTGTCGCCGTCCTCGGTGCGGCGGATGAGGTCGCGGCACAGTTCGGAGAGGGTGGCGAGGGCGGCGGGCCGCTCCTCGGGGGTGAGGTAGCGGTCGGCGATGTACGTGGAGGCGAAGGCGAGCACGCCCTGGACGACGGCGAGGTCCGTCTCCAGCGGGAGGTGGGCGCGGGCGGTCTCCAGGTAGGCGGCGGGGGCGAGTTCGCCGTCGCGGACGGCGTCCCGCAGGGCGTTCCAGACGACCGCGCGGGTG
Source organism: Streptomyces sp. NPDC002130 (assembly GCF_040296465.1). Lineage (NCBI taxonomy): Bacteria > Bacillati > Actinomycetota > Actinomycetes > Kitasatosporales > Streptomycetaceae > Streptomyces > Streptomyces sp. NPDC002130. Next base: position 23,856 of record NZ_JBEOXI010000005.1, on the reverse strand, counting down.
AGCGGTTCGGGCAGTCCGGACAGTTCCTTGCGGACGGTCTCGAAGGACTCGGGGTCGAAGCGGACCTTGGCGTAGGTGAGGTCGCCGTCGTTGAGGAGGAGCAGGGCGGGCCGCTTGCCGATGGGGTTTGCTTCGGTGTGCGGGAGGTCGAGGTGGAGGCGTTCGCGCAGCACGAGCTGGCCGCCGTCGTCGCCGAGGTCGCGATCGTAGAGGCCGGCGGCGATGCGGTGCGGGCGGCTGCCGGCGCGGTCGACGGTGAGGGCGCAGGTGCCGTGCTCGCCGGGGGTGATGCGCGGGGTGAGGGTGTCGACGCCGGTGGTGCGCAGCCAGGCGTCGGCCCAGGCGTGGACGTCGCGGTCGGTGGCGCCGGCGAGGTTGTCGATGAAGTCGGCGAGGGTGGCGTTGCCGTACTTGTGCCGGGCGAAGTGGGCGTTGATGCCGGCGAGGAAGTCCTTCTCGCCGAGCCAGGCGACCAGTTGCCGCAGTGCGCTGGCGCCCTTGGCGTAGGAGATGCCGTCGAAGTTGAGCAGGGCGGAGGCGGTGTCGTCGACGGCCTCTGGGGCGACGGGGTGGGTGGAGGGGCGCTGGTCGGCGTCGTAGCCCCAGGATTTGCGGGTGACGCCGAAGTCGGTCCAGGTGTCGGAGAAGCGCGTGGCTTCGGTGAGGGTCTGGTAGCCCATGTACTCGGCGAAGGACTCGTTCAGCCAGATGTCGTCCCACCACTTGAGGGTGACGAGGTCGCCGAACCACATGTGGGCCATCTCGTGGGCGATGACCATGGCGCGGGTCTGGCGTTCGGTGTCGGTGACGGCGGAGCGGTAGACGAACTCGTCGCGGAACGTGACCAGGCCCGGGTTCTCCATGGCGCCGGCGTTGAACTCGGGGACGAAGGCCTGGTCGTAGGAGTCGAAGGGGTAGGGCTCGTCGAACTTCTCGTGGTAGCGGTCGAAGCAGGCGCGGGTGACGTCGAGGAGTTCGTCGGCGTCGGCTTCGAGGTAGGGGGCGAGGGAGCGGCGGCAGTGCAGGCCGAAGGGCAGGCCGCGGTGCTCGGTGCGCACGGAGTGCCAGGGGCCTGCGGCGACGGCGACGAGGTAGGTGGAGATGAGCGGTGTGGGGGCCGCGGTCCATACGCCGTCGGTCTGTTCGGTGATGCCGTTGGCGAGGACGGTCCAGTTCTGGGGGGCCGTCACCGACAGTTCGAAGACGGCTTTGAGGTCGGGCTGGTCGAATGCGGCGAAGACCCGCTGGACGTCGTCCATGAACAACTGGGTGTAGACGTAGGTCTCGCCGTCGGTGGGGTCGGTGAAGCGGTGCATGCCCTCGCCGGTGCGGGAGTAGCGCATCCGGGCGTCCACACGCAGTTCGTGCTCGCCGGCGGTGAGGTTCGGCAGGGCGAGCCGGTTGCCGTCCAGGGCTTCGGGGTCGAGGGGGTGCCCGTCGAGGGTGACGGTGCGCAGCTCGGCGGGCTTGAGCTCGACGAAGGTGTCCCCGTCCACGCGGGCAGCGAACCTGATCAGGGTGCGGGAGTCGAAGGTGTCGTCGCCGCCGGTCAGGTCGAGTTCGATCGTGTAGTGGTGGACGTCGAGGAGCTCTGCTCGGGTCTGCGCTTCGTCGCGCGTCAGTACGGACATGCGAGACATGCTGCCTGATGGCGTGGACAAGGCACAGAGGCGGATCGGTACGTGCCCAATGTCCTGTCTAGGTGCGGTCCTTTTCGAGCTCCCCGGCGTGCGCCCCCATGGGCCGCTGCGTGGGCACGCGCGCGTCGGGATGCGGCAGTCCGGGGCGCGCGGGGTGTGCGGCGGTCTCGGGGTGCTCCCCGGCGAGGGAGCGCAGGCGGTGCACCTCCCTCTGCAGGGCGAGATGGCGCCGGTGGGAGTCGTAGAGGTAGCGGACCTTGGTGCGCAGGGCCCAGGGGTCGACGGGCTTCATGACGAGGTCGGCGACGCCGAGCCGGAAGGCGGTGGTGGTCAGTTCGTGGTCGGCGCCGAAGCCGGTGAGGAGGATCACGGGGATGTGCTGGGTCTGCTCCACGCGCCGCATGTAGCGCACGACCTCCAGTCCGCTGACGCCGGGCATGCGTACGTCGAGCAGCAGCAGGCCGACCTGGCCGCGGAGCACCTGTTTGAGTGCCTCGTCGCCGCTGGTGGCCCGGCCGAGCTGGTAGCCCAGCGGGGCCAGGGCGCTTTCGAGCGCGTACAGCGTGTCCTCATGGTCGTCGACGATGAGGATCCTGGTATCCGACGGCATGGCCCCACGCCCCTCCCTCGTGGAGGACCAGAGTAGTCCGGGACGCTGACGCGCAGTGCTCGTCAGCTGACATGCTGTGTACAGCGCAGCATGCCCCGAGCGGGCCGTCGTGTCACTCCCCCGGGGCGCGGGGGACGTCAGTTGCCGCCCGGGGCGGCGCCGTTGAGCGCTTCGTCCGCGATGCGCTCGTGGTGGCGGATGACCTCGGCGACGATGAAGTTCAGGAACTTCTCGGCGAAGGCCGGGTCGAGTTTGGCGTTCTCGGCGAGGGCGCGCAGCCGGGCGATCTGGCGGGCCTCGCGGGCCGGGTCGGCGGGCGGCAGCTGGTGCCGGGCCTTGAGGTGGCCGACCTGCTGGGTGCATTTAAAGCGCTCGGCGAGCATGTGGACGACGGCGGCGTCGATGTTGTCGATGCTGTCGCGCAGCCGGGCGAGCTCTTCACGGACGGCGGGGTCGACGTCACGGGAACCGGTGTTGCTGGTGGTCATGGGGCGTCAGCCTACGGGGATCACGTGGGGTGGCCGAAGGCCGTCTCATCCCTCGGCGGGTGCCTGGAGGCTGTGCGGGGGGACGATCGTGTCGCTGCAGCCGTGCCGGGCCCGTCCGCGGCGGGGCGCGTCCTCGTACAGTGGAACCGGGTTCAGGGGCGTCTTGGGGGTGAGGCGTGGCGAACGACGGGCCGGTCGAGCACGGCTACCCGCATCTGGAGACGGTGCGGGCCGCCGTCACGGCGCTGTACAAGCGACTGTCGTACGACACCGTCCGGACGTTCGCGACCAGTGTGCTCCCCGTCGACGTGGCCTTCTGCGACACCGACGACCTGTATCTGGGGACGCAGCGGGTGGCGCACGAGCTGGTGCGGCACTACCGGCTGCCGGATGCGCGGCTGGTCGTGAGCTTCCGGGAGATGCGACAAGCGGCGAACGTGGAGCTCACGGCCGGGCCGGAGTACTTCGTGGAGCTGAACGACCGGTTCCGTACGCATCGGCGGGACATCGGGGCGGCCCTCGCGCACGAGGTGACGCATGTGTACCTGCACCGCCTGGACCTGTCCTTCCCCGGCGTGCGGGACAACGAGATCCTCACGGACACGGTGACGACGTATCTGGGCGCGGGGTGGCTGCTGCTGGACGCGTACCGCGAGGACGGGGCGTCGTCGCAGAAGCTGGGGTATCTCACGCCGGAGGAGTTCGGGTACGTGCTGGCCAAGCGGGCGCTGGCTTTCGGGGAGGACCCGGCGGTGTGGTTCACCAGTGCGCAGGCGTACACGGCGTATGTGAAGGGGATGGAGCTGGCTCGCCGTGACGAGCAGCAACCGCCGTTGACGGCGGCGGGGTGGGCGGGACGGCGGCGGTACGCCCGGGACCGGCGGCACGCGCCGGCGGGCCCGCCCCAGCCGGGGGTGCCGTACGCGTTCTCGCCCGACGGGGGCGGGCGGTTGCGGGTGTCGTTCCCCTGCCCCACGTGCCATCAGCGGATCAGGGTGCCGGTGCGGGGGCGGGTCAGGGCGCGGTGTGCGCTGTGCCGGAGCGTGCTGGAGTGCGATACGTAAGGGGTGTGCGCGGGCGTGCCCGGAAGCTGCGCTTTCGGCGCCCAGCCCCGGTCGTCAGTGCGGGTGTTCGCCGCTGGTGATCTCCCGGTACTGCTCCACGGTAGGTTTCTCGATCCGCGCGTCGGGTCCGTACATGGCCTTCGCGAGCCGGGCGCGCAGCCGCTCGGATCGCTTGACACGGCGGCGGACTCCTCCTGCGTCGACCTCACGCCCGATCTCGTAGGGCGGGTTCTGCTCGTGCTGGGTGAGTGTGAACAGCTCGCCCTGGGTGAGGGGCTCGTGGAGCTCGATGTACTCACCGGTCGGCAGCCGTTTGATGGTGCCGCTCTCCCTGCCGTGCAGCACCTTGGCGCGGTCGCGGCGCTGCAGGCCCATGCAGATCTTCTTCGTGACGATGAAGGCGGCGACCGGCAGGACGAAGACCCCGATCCGCACGAACCAGGTGATCACGTTGATGGACAGGTGCAGATGGGTGGCGACGATGTCGTTGCCGCCGCCGATCAGCAGCACCGCGTACAGGGTCAGCCAGGCCACGCCCAGGCCGGTGCGCACGGGTGCGTTGCGCGGCCGGTCCAGGATGTGGTGCTCGCGTTTGTCGCCGGTGATCCACGCCTCGAGGAAGGGGTAGAGACCGAGGGCGAGCAGGATCAGCGGGAAGAGCGAGAAGGGGATGAACACGCCGAGGACGAGGGTGTGCCCCCAGAGGTTGATCTCCCATCCCGGCATCACCCGGATCAGGCCTTCGGAGAAGCCCAGGTACCAGTCGGGCTGGGCGCCGGTGGTGACCAGGTCGGGGCGGTAGGGGCCGAAAGCCCACACGGGGTTGATCTGGGCGATCGCGCCCATCACCGTCAGGACGCCGAAGACGAGGAAGAAGAAGCCGCCGGCCTTGGCCATGTAGACCGGCAGGAAGGGCATCCCGACGACCGACTTCTCCTGGCGGCCGGGGCCCGGGAACTGGGTGTGCTTGTGGTAGAAGACCAGGATCAGATGGGCGGTGACCAGGCCCAGCATGATCCCGGGCAGCAGCAGGACGTGGACGGGGTACAGCCGCGAGATGATGTCGTCGCCCGGGAACTCCCCGCCGAAGAGGAAGAACGCCAGGTACGTCCCGACGATCGGGATCGACAGGATGGCGCCGTGCGCGAAGCGGAGGCCGGTGCCGGACAGCAGGTCGTCGGGGAGGGAGTAGCCGGTCAGGCCGGTGATGATGCCGAGCATCAGCAGGGTCCAGCCGAAGAGCCAGTTCAGTTCGCGCGGCTTGCGGAAGGCTCCGGTGAAGAACACCCGCATCATGTGCACCAGCATGCCGGTGATGAAGACCAGCGCCGCCCAGTGGTGGATCTGCCGGATCAGCAGCCCGCCGCGCACATCGAAGCTGATGTCCAGCGTGGACTCGAACGCCCTGCTCATCAGGACGCCGTTGAGCTCCGTGTAGGAGCCGTCGTAGACGACCTCGTGCATGCTGGGCTCGAAGAACAGGGTGAGGTAGACGCCGGTGAGGATCAGCACGACGAAGCTGTAGAGGGTGACCTCGCCCAGCATGAAGGACCAGTGGTCCGGGAAGACCTTGCGCATGTTGGCCTTGGCCAGGGCGTAGAGCCCGAGCCGTCCGTCGGCCCAGTCGGCGAGCTTCTCGCCCTTGCCTGCGGGCGGCCTTCGGTGGGCGGAGTCCGTCCCGTACACCCGTCGTGCGCCGTCGTCGCCCATACGTCGTCGCCTCCCCGTGGGATCCTTCCCAGCGTGGCACGGTGTCGCGGCCGTGCAAACGGGGCGTGGGAAGGGTTGGGCCAAGGGGACCAGCGGCCGGTTCAGCGGCCGGCGGGGTGCCGCACGATCCCCTGCGCCCGTGCGGCCACGAGCCACTTCGGGAACTCGCCCACCAGCCGGTCGTACAGCTCGGCGTCCGGGACCTTCCGCGGGTCCTGCCCCGCGTGGAAGAACCCGGCGTTGTCGACGACCCGCTTGCCCGGCACGGCCAGCTCGTCCAGCTTGCGCAGGAAGTCGAACTGCTTGCTGCCCGGGTCACCGAACCCGATGAACTGCCAGAACAGCGGCAGCTTCGCCGCCTTGCACAGGTAGCGTTCCGCGGCGAGCTTGTTGATGGGCCCGCCGTCGGTCTGGAACACCACCAGGGCGGGCTCCGTCGAGCCGCTGTCGAGGTAGTGGTCGATCACGGCGTCCATCGCCAGGTGGTAGCTGGTCTTCCCCATGTGCCCGAGCCCGGCCACGATCCGCTCGATCCGCCCCTGGTGGCCGTCCAGGGCGATCTCGGTCTCGGCGTCGACGTCGACGTCGGTGGAGAAGAACACGACCGGCACGCTGCCGTCGTCGTCCAGGTGCGCCGACAGCCCGAGCACCCGGTCGGCCAGCGCCTGCACACTGCCGTCCTTGTAGTACGGCTTCATCGAGCCGGAGTAGTCGACCACGAGGTAGACCGCGGCCCGCAGCCCGTCCAGCCCGTGCTTCGCGAGGGACACTCCGGCGCTCTTGTAGAGGTTCACCAGCGCGGGAGCGGTCTCCTGGACCTTGGTGAACGTGATCGCGGCCATGCGGGGGTCCCCTTACCGCCCGGCTCTCGATCCCCGGGGCTGGGCCAGAGAGTACGGCAAAGGGAGACTCGGAAGATGTCTGCTCTGCGATGAACCCGGGTGGCTTCAAACTGCTGGGCGAGCTCCAGGAGTTCTTCGACACATGCATGGCCGGCGACACCGCGTTCCTCTACCTGTCCTGTCACGGCACGACGGTGAGGGGGCGGGACCACATCCTGCCCGCCGATGCGCAACCGGGCCGTTCCGACCCGGCCGGAGGCCGCTCGTGTTGCAGATGGCGATACAGCAAGCGGAGGGGTACCGGAACTTCCTGGCCTCGCTCACCGGTCTGCTCACGGCCGTCTTCGTGCTCAAGGGCCAAGAGGACCTGAGCAAGCTGGCGGACACGCCGCGCTGGTGGGTGATCGGGCTGCTGATCACCGGCTTCGTCGCCCTCGTCACGGCGTCGTGGCTGGGCGTCATCGCGGTGCACGGGCGGCCCGGTGAGGAGATCCTGCTGGAGGCGGGCCGGTTGCTGCGCTACGAGAAGGAGCGGACCAGGGCGGTCTGGCTCCTGGTGGAGTGGGCCCGCTGGCTCGCCCTGCTCGGGGTTCTCTCCGTCGCATCCGCCGTCATCGTCACCTGGGTGACCCCCGGCAGGTAGGCGGACATGCGACAGCGCCTGCCCGGTCGTCCGGTCGGGGACTGTGGGGCAGGCGCCGTCAGTGTTCCGTACGCCTTTGTACGGGACGTCTTGTGCGGTGCGGTCAGACCATCAGCGCGCGGTCCGTGGGACGGATCGGCGCCGGCAGCTCGCTCGCGCCCGTGAGAGCCCGGTCCACTCCGCGCGCCGCCGAACGGCCCTCGGCGATGGCCCAGACGATGAGCGACTGGCCGCGGCCGGCGTCACCGGCGACGAACACGCCCGGCACGTTGGTCTGGAAGTCGGCGTCGCGGGCGATGTTGCCGCGTTCGTCGAGCTCCAGGCCGAACTGCTCGACCAGGCCGTTCTCCCGGTCGGTGCCGGTGAAGCCCATGGCGAGGGTCACCAGCTGCGCGGGGATCTTGCGCTCGGAGCCCGGCTTCGGGGTCAGCTTGCCGTCGATGAACTCCACCTCGGTGAGGTGCAGCCACTGGACGTTGCCGTCCTCGTCGCCCTCGAAGTGGGTCGTCGAGACCGAGTAGACCCGCTCGCCGCCCTCCTCGTGCGCCGAGGTGACCTTGTACAGCATGGGGAAGGTCGGCCAGGGCTGGTTCGTCGGGTGCCGGTCCTCGCCCGGGCGGGGCATGATCTCCAGCTGCGTGACGGAGGCCGCGCCCTGGCGGTGGGCGGTGCCCACGCAGTCCGCGCCGGTGTCGCCGCCGCCGATGACCACGACGTGCTTGCCCTCGGCCGACAGCGGAGTGGTGACGTAGTCGCCCTCCTGGACCTTGTTGGCCAGCGGCAGGTACTCCATGGCCTGGTAGATGCCCTTGAGCTCGCGGCCGGGCACCGGCAGGTCACGGGCCGTGGTGGCGCCGACGGCCAGGACGACCGCGTCGTAGCGCTTCTTCAGGTCCGTGGCCTTGAGGTCGCGGCCGATCTCGATGCCCGTGCGGAAGCGGGTGCCCTCCGCGCGCATCTGCTCGATACGGCGGTTGATGTGCCGCTTCTCCATCTTGAACTCGGGGATGCCGTAGCGGAGGAGGCCTCCGATGCGGTCCGCGCGCTCGTAGACGGCGACGGTGTGGCCGGCGCGGGTCAGCTGCTGGGCGGCGGCGAGACCCGCCGGGCCCGAGCCGATGACGGCGACGGTCTTGCCGGACAGGCGCTCGGGGATCTGCGGGGCGACGTCCCCGGTCTCCCACGCCTTGTCGATGATCGAGACCTCGACGTTCTTGATGGTGACCGGCGGCTGGTTGATGCCGAGCACACACGCCGACTCACAGGGAGCGGGGCACAAGCGGCCCGTGAACTCCGGGAAGTTGTTCGTCGCGTGCAGACGCTCCGAAGCCGCCGCCCAGTCCTCGCGGTAGGCGTAGTCGTTCCACTCGGGGATCAGGTTCCCCAGCGGACAGCCGTTGTGGCAGAACGGGATGCCGCAGTCCATGCAGCGGCTGGCCTGCTTGCTGATGATGGGCAGCAGGGAGCCGGGGACGTAGACCTCGTTCCAGTCCTTGACGCGCTCCTCGACGGGGCGGGACTTGGCGAGCTCGCGCCCGTGGTTCAGGAAGCCCTTCGGGTCAGCCATTGATCGCCGCCTCCATCATCTTCTCGTGGGTCTCGGTCTCGGAGAGACCGGCTCGCTCGGCGGCGTCCTTGGCGGCGAGCACTGCCTTGTACGTGCTGGGGATGATCCTGCTGAAGCGCTCGACGGCGGCGTCCCACTCGCCCAGGAGCTTCTCGGCGACGGTCGAGCCGGTCTCCTCCTGGTGGCGGCGGACCACGTCGTGCAGCCACTGCTTGTCGGTGTCGTCCAGCGGCTCGACGGCGTCCAGGTTGCCGACGTTGACGTTGTCGCGGTCCAAGTCGATCACGTACGCGATACCGCCGGACATGCCGGCCGCGAAGTTGCGGCCGGTCTCGCCGAGCACCACCGCGTGACCGCCGGTCATGTACTCGCAGCCGTGGTCGCCCACGCCCTCGGAGACGACCGTCGCGCCGGAGTTGCGGACGCAGAACCGCTCGCCGACCTTGCCGCGCAGGAACATCTCGCCGCCGGTGGCGCCGTAGCCGATGGTGTTGCCGGCGATGACGCTGTACTCGGCGAGGTGGTCGGCCGCGCGGTCCGGGCGGACGACGATCCGGCCGCCGGACAGGCCCTTGCCGACGTAGTCGTTTGCGTCGCCCTCCAGGCGCAGGGTGACACCGCTGGGCACGAAGGCGCCGAAGGACTGGCCCGCGGAGCCGGTGAAGGTGATGTCGATGGTGTCGTCGGGCAGGCCCGCGCCACCGAACTTCTTCGTCACCTCGTGGCCGAGCATGGTGCCGACCGTGCGGTTGATGTTGCGGATCTGCACCTGGGCGCGCACCGGCTGGGCGTCGGTGGCGCCGGAAGCGGCGAGCGCGTCCGAGGCCAGCTTGATCAGCTGGTTGTCGAGCGCCTTCTCCAGGCCGTGGTCCTGGGCGATCAGCTGGTGGCGGACCGCGCCCTCGGGCAGCTCGGGCACGTGGAACAGCGGCTCCAGGTCCAGGCCCTGTGCCTTCCAGTGGTCGACCGCGCGGGTCACGTCGAGCGTCTCGGCGTGGCCGACGGCCTCCTCGATGGAGCGGAAGCCCAGCTCGGCGAGGATCTCGCGGACCTCTTCGGCGATGTACTGGAAGAAGTTCACGACGTACTCGGCCTTGCCGGAGTAGCGCTCGCGCAGGACCGGGTTCTGCGTGGCGATGCCGACCGGGCAGGTGTCGAGGTGGCAGACGCGCATCATGACGCAGCCGGAGACGACGAGCGGCGCGGTCGCGAAACCGAACTCCTCGGCGCCGAGCAGCGCGGCGATGACCACGTCACGGCCGGTCTTCAGCTGGCCGTCGGTCTGGACGACGATGCGGTCGCGCAGACCGTTGAGCAGCAGGGTCTGCTGGGTCTCGGCGAGACCCAGCTCCCAGGGGCCGCCGGCGTGCTTCAGCGAGGTGAGCGGCGAGGCGCCCGTGCCGCCGTCGTGGCCGGAGATGAGGACGACGTCCGCGTGCGCCTTGGAGACACCGGCCGCGACCGTGCCGACGCCGACCTCGGAGACCAGCTTGACGTGAATCCGCGCCTGCGGGTTCGCGTTCTTCAGGTCGTGGATCAGCTGGGCCAGGTCCTCGATGGAGTAGATGTCGTGGTGCGGCGGCGGGGAGATGAGGCCGACGCCCGGGGTCGAGTGACGGGTCTTGGCGACCCACGGGTAGACCTTGTGGCCGGGCAGCTGGCCGCCCTCGCCGGGCTTGGCACCTTGGGCCATCTTGATCTGGATGTCGTCGGAGTTGACCAGGTACTCGGAGGTCACACCGAAGCGGCCGGAGGCGACCTGCTTGATGGACGACCGGCGGGCCGGGTCGTAGAGACGCTCCGGGTCCTCGCCGCCCTCACCGGTGTTGGACTTGCCGCCCAGCTGGTTCATGGCGATGGCGAGGGTCTCGTGCGCCTCCTGGGAGATGGAGCCGTACGACATGGCGCCGGTCGAGAAGCGCTTGACGATCTCGGAGACCGGCTCGACCTCGTCGATGGAGATCGGCTGCCGGTCCGACTTGAAGCCGAACAGGCCGCGCAGCGTCATCAGGCGCTCGGACTGCTCGTTCACGCGCTCGGTGTACTTCTTGAAGATGTCGTACCGGCCGGAGCGCGTGGAGTGCTGGAGGCGGAAGACCGTCTCCGGGTCGAACAGGTGCGGCTCGCCCTCGCGGCGCCACTGGTACTCGCCGCCTATCTCCAGGGCGCGGTGCGCCGGGGCGATGCCGGAGGCCGGGTAGGCCTTGGCGTGCCGGGCGGCGACCTCCTTGGCGACGACGTCGATGCCGACACCGCCGATCTTGGTGGCCGTGCCGTTGAAGTACTTCTCGACGAAGGCGTCGTCGAGACCGACGGCCTCGAAGACCTGGGCCCCGCGGTAGGAGGCGACGGTGGAGATGCCCATCTTGGACATGACCTTCAGCACGCCCTTGCCGAGGGCGTAGATGAGGTTGCGGATGGCCTTCTCGGGCTCGATGCCGGGGAGGAACGTCCCCGCGCGGACCAGGTCCTCGACGGACTCCATCGCCAGGTACGGGTTGACGGCGGCGGCGCCGTAGCCGATGAGCAGGGCGACGTGGTGGACCTCGCGGACGTCACCGGCCTCGACCAGCAGGCCCACCTGGGTGCGCTGCTTGGTGCGGATGAGGTGGTGGTGGACGGCCGCGGTGAGCAGCAGCGAGGGGATCGGCGCGTGCTCGGCGTCGGAGTGGCGGTCCGACAGGACGATCAGGCGGGCGCCGTTGTCGATGGCGGCGTCGGCCTCGGCGCAGATCTCCTCGATGCGCGCGGCCAGCGCGTCACCGCCGCCGTGCACCCGGTACAGGCCGGAGAGCGTCGCGGCCTTGAAGCCGGGCATGTCGCCGTCGGCGTTGATGTGGATGAGCTTGGCCAGCTCGTCGTTGTCGATGACCGGGAAGGGCAGCAGGACGCTGCGGCAGGAGGCCGCGCTCGGGTCGAGCAGGTTGCCCTGCGGGCCCAGCGAGGAGCGCAGGGAGGTGACCAGTTCCTCGCGGATGGCGTCCAGCGGCGGGTTGGTGACCTGCGCGAACAGCTGGGTGAAGTAGTCGAAGAGCAGGCGCGGGCGGTCCGACAGCGCGGCGATGGGCGAGTCGGTGCCCATCGAGCCGATCGGCTCGGCACCCGCCTTGGCCATCGGCGCGAGGAGGACGCGCAGCTCCTCCTCGGTGTAGCCGAAGGTCTGCTGGCGGCGGGTGACCGAGGCGTGCGTGTGCACGATGTGCTCGCGCTCGGGCAGGTCCTCGAGCTCGATCTCGCCGGCCTCGAGCCACTCCGCGTAGGGGTTCTCGGCGGCGAGCTCGGCCTTGATCTCGTCGTCCTCGATGATGCGGTGCTCGGCGGTGTCGACGAGGAACATGCGGCCGGGCTGGAGGCGGCCCTTGCGGACGACCTTGGACGGGTCGATGTCCAGGACGCCGACCTCGGAGCCGAGGACGACGAGGCCGTCGTCGGTGACCCAGTAGCGGCCGGGGCGCAGGCCGTTGCGGTCGAGGACCGCGCCGACCTGGGTGCCGTCGGTGAAGGTGACACAGGCCGGGCCGTCCCAGGGCTCCATCATCGTGGAGTGGAACTGGTAGAAGGCGCGCCGGGCCGGGTCCATGGAGTCGTGGTTCTCCCACGCCTCCGGGATCATCATCAGCACGGAGTGCGGCAGGGAACGGCCGCCCAGGTGCAGGAGTTCGAGGACCTCGTCGAAGGACGCGGAGTCGGAGGCGTCCGGCGTACAGACCGGGAAGATCCGGTCGATGGCCTTGTCGTCGGAGCCGAACAGGTCCGAGACGAGCTGCGACTCGCGGGCCACCATCCAGTTGCGGTTGCCCTTGACGGTGTTGATCTCACCGTTGTGCGCGACGAACCGGTAGGGGTGGGCCAGCGGCCACGACGGGAAGGTGTTGGTCGAGAACCGGGAGTGCACGAGCGCGATCGCGGAGGCGAAGCGGCGGTCGGACAGGTCCGGGAAGAAGGGCTCCAGCTGGCCGGTGGTCAGCATGCCCTTGTAGACGATGGTCCGCGCCGACAGCGACGGGAAGTAGACGCCGGCCTCGCGCTCGGCGCGCTTGCGCAGCACGAAGGCCTTGCGGTCGAGGGCGATGCCCTCCGAAACGCCGTCGCTGACGAAGATCTGGCGGAAGACCGGCATGGTCGACCGGGCGGTGGCGCCCAGCAGCTGGGGCGCGACCGGCACCTCGCGCCAGCCGAGGACGGTCAGGCCCTCGTCGGCCGCGATCGTCTCGATCTGCGAGACGGCGTCGGCGGTGGAGTCCTCCGGCAGGAAGGCGATGCCGACGGCGTAGGAACCGGCGTCGGGGAGTTCGAATGCGGCCACGTCGCGGAAGAAGGCGTCCGGGACCTGCGAGAGGATGCCGGCGCCGTCGCCGGAGTCGGGCTCGGAGCCGGTGGCGCCGCGGTGTTCGAGGTTGCGCAGGACGGTCAGAGCCTGCTCGACCAGGGTGTGGGACGCCTCGCCGGTGAGGGTGGCGACGAAGCCGACGCCGCAGGCGTCGTGCTCGTTGCGGGGGTCGTACATACCCTGCGCAGCAGGGCGAGCATCCATGAACGACCAGTTCTGGCCATTCGCGGAATGCTGGGACGGCTGGCGCGGCGTACGCATCGGCTCTCCCGTCGTCGTCAAGTGGCATTGCAAGTGCCGAGGGACGACGTTGGCCCTCGCGTGATCGCAAAATTTCGTGCAGGTTACATGATGGAGCGGTTCTCGGGAACCGGGATAATCCGTTCCAGCATGCGGACACTGCGGGTTCGCGGCGGGGGTACCGCACCAGCAGTGGAAGCTGTGGAGGGGCCGCACGAAACGATCGGGTCAGATCGGTCTGCGTCGGCCCGAGGAGCGGGGCAGGCGTCTTCGCCCGACCCGCTGGGGTGCGCGGCGAGCGTCGTTGCCCGCAGCGCTTACGGCTCATGCCCGGTGGTCGCACATCCGAAACCAACCAGTAACGACTACTTATGCAGTCCCTTGCATAAGTCCGAGCCGCGCTATCCTACGGCCGTTCCGAACACGGTGCCCAGGGCGTACGTCACACCGGCCGCCGCGCCTCCCAGGAACAGCTGCCGCAGCCCGCTGTACCACCAGGTACGTGCCGTCACCCTGGCCACCAACGCGCCGCAGAGGAAGAGCCCGAGCAGCGCCAGCAGCACGGCCGGCCACATGCTGCTGGCCCCCAGCAGATAGGGCGCGACGGGAATCAGCGCGCCGAGCGCGAAGGAGCCGAAGCTGGACACCGCGGCCACGGTGGGCGAGGGCAGGTCGCCGGGGTCGATGCCCAGCTCCTCCCGGGCATGGATCTCCAGGGCCTGCTCGGGATCCTTCGACAGCTGCCGGGCCACCTCCTGGGCCAGCCGCGGCTCGACCCCCCTCGACTCGTAGAGCGCGGCGAGCTCGGCCTCCTCGTCCTTGGGGTGCTTGCGCAGCTGGCGGCGCTCCACGTCCAGCTCGGCCTCGACGAGCTCGCGCTGCGAGGCGACGGAGGTGTATTCGCCGGCGGCCATGGAGAAGGCGCCGGCGGCCAGGCCCGCGAGTCCGCTGAGGACGACGGTGTGCTGGCCGACCGCCCCGCCCGCGACACCGGTCATCAGGGCGAGGTTGGAGACGAGGCCGTCCATCGCACCGAACACCGCGGGACGCAGCCAGCCGCCGTTCACGTCCCGGTGCGTGTGGTTGTCCCGGTGCGCCTCGTGCAGCGTCGCCTCGGTCTCGATGATGGCCATGAAAAGAACCCCACTCCCCGTCCACGGACTGTCTTTGGACACGTTCCAGACTTTTACAACACCAAAACTACGCCCCGAATTCCGTCCCCGCCAGCAAGGAAAGGCTGCGCTAACCTGCGGCTTTACCCTTTTCCGCTCACTTGATCAATACTGCGCGCAGATGTCGACCGGGTGATGCTGGGGCTCGTGAGGCTCGGCGGAGTCACCGGAGTGGGACACATCCCCCATGGCATCGATCGGGCTCCGGGCACGGGCACGGGGCGCACTGCTGGGCCTGGCCGTCGGGGACGCGCTCGGGGCCCCGGCCGAGAACATGAAGCCCTCCGAGATCCGCGCCCGGTGGGGCCGGATCACCGGGTACGTCGCCGAGCACCCGGCGGGCACGGACGACACCGAGTACGCGATCTTCTCCGGCCTGCTGCTGGCCCGGCACGGCTCCGCACTCACCCCGGGCCATGTGGAAGCGGCCTGGCACGAGTGGATCGCCGACCGAGACGAGGGCCCCTTCCGGGGTGCCGGGTTCAGCGAACGCGGCACCCTGGAGAACCTCCGCCGGGGCCTGGCCGCCCCGATCTCCGCCCAGCACCGGCACGCCTGGAGCGACGGCCTGGCCATGCGCGCGGCCCCCTTCGGGGTGTTCGCGGCGGGCCGCCCGGCGGAGGCGGCGCGGCTGGTCGCGATCGACGGCTCCGTGAGCCATGACGGCGAGGGCATCCACGGCGGCCGGGCGGTGGCCGCGGGCGTCGCGGCGGCGATGGCGGGCGCGCCGTCGGACGCGGTGGTGGCAGCGGCCCTCGCGGTCGTCCCCGACGACTCCTGGACGGCCCGCAGCCTGCGCCGCGCGGTGGCCGTCGCCCACCGCGGCGAACGCGCGGTCCGCTCCGCTGTCGTCATCGGCGGCTACCCCTGGACCGACCTGGCCCCCGAGGCGGTCGCCCTCGCCTTCGGCGCGTACGCGGCGGCCGACGGCGACTTCGAGCAGTCGGTCCTGACCGCGGTGAACATGGGCCGCGACGCGGACACGACGGCGGCGGTGGCGGGGGCACTGGCAGGCGCGACGCGAGGCGTGTCGGCGATCCCGCAGGCCTGGGCGACCCCCATCGGCCCGGTCCACGGCAGATGCCTCCCGGCCATGGCCGGCTACCACGTCCTGGACGTGGCGGACCTGCTGACACCGGCGGACCCCGGCGAGGGGCCCTGCCCGAGCGACTTCGCCCTGGCAGCGGGCGACGGATCGGAGACCCCTGCATGACGACGCACACACGGGCAGCCACCGACGGCGACAGCGCCCCACGGGAGACCAGGACCCCTCGGGTGACGGTTACGGGCGGTGCGCGGGCGGGAGACAAACGGGCCGAGGGCGAAGCCGAGGCGGCCAGAAAGGTCGAAGGCCTGCTGCTCGGACTGGCCGCCGGCGACGCCGCCGGCTGGCCCGCAGCCCGGCACAGAGCCGCCCGCATGCCCGACTGGACCCGCCGCCTCACCCGCGAACTGGACACCTTCGCCGAACACAACGCCACCACCACCCTCCCCGTCCCCATCGCCCTGAACCAGCCCCCCGAGCCCCTCCGCCTCGGCCCCTCCGACGACGCCGAATGGGCGGCCTTCGCCGCGGAAGCCCTCCTGCGCGCAGGCGACGACACCGTCCTGAACGACCTCAGCCGCGAACGCCGCACCCGAGCCGCCATCGACCTCACCTGGAACGCCCTCGCCGCCGAGGTCGCCGCCGCGGCGGACCGCGCCCCCGAGATCGAATCCGCCGTCCTGCCCCTGCGCGCCCGTATCTCCGTCCGCGCCGGCCTCGGCAACCTCGCCACCGGCCTGCGCCCGCCCGCCACCGGCCACGACAACCCGCACTACTTCGACGACGCCGCCTGCGTACGCGCCTGCGTCCTGGCCGTGGCCCACCCCGGCGACCCCCGGCGCGCCGCCGACCTCGCGGAGTTCGACGCCCGCTACACCCAGGACGACGACGGCGTCCACGGCGCCCGCGCGATGGCGGCCGCGCTCGCCCTCGCCCTGGCCGGCGCGGACGTCGACGCCTGCGTCACCGCGGCTCTCGCCGAACTCCCCGAGGAGACGGAGATCGGCCGCAACGCCCGGCACGCCCTGCGGCTCGCCGCCGCCGCGGACAGCGCCTTCGCCCTGGTCCCACCCCTGGAGCACCAGATCGTCGACCACGTCTACAGCTACGGCATCGCCGCCGCCGAGACCGTCCCGGTCGCCCTCGCCCTGGCCGTCGCCGCCCGCGGCCGCATCGCGGAGGCGATCCCCGCGGCGGCCTGCCTGTCCCGCGTCGCGGACTCAGCCCCGGCCCTGGCGGGCGCCCTCACCGGCGCGCTGGGCGGCGGCGCGTCCGTCCCCGAGTCCTGGAGGGAGACCTGCCGCACCCTCTCCGGCTGCGTCCTGCCCCGCCTCACCGGCACGGACCTCGTCGAACTCGCCGAACTCCTGGAAGCCGTACAACCGGCCCGTCCGGGTGGATGATGCGGCCATGCAGCCCAAAACCCATCAAAACGCCCCTCTGGACGAGCGCATCACCGGAGCCCTGGTCGGGGCGGCGGTCGGTGACGCTCTCGGCGGCCCCGTCGAGGGCTACTCGCCCGAGCAGATCCTCGAACGCCACGGCGGCCGCGTCCACGGCGTCGTCGGCCCCTGGCACGGCGACGACTGGCGCACCGCCCGCCCCCTCGCCCCGTACCACAAGGGCGACGGCCACGTCACCGACGACACCTTGATGACCCACGCCCTGGTCCGCGTCTACGCCCGGGTCCGCGACCACCTCGACGCCTACGCGATCGCCGACCACCTGGTCCCGGACCTGATGACGGAGCCCCGCTGGATCCCGGAACTGGAGACCGAGGCACTCCCCCTCCAGCGGATCTTCCTGGCGGAGAAGTGGCTGGTGACCAGGATCCACTACGGCCACGCCGACCCGCGCGAGGCCGGCACCGGCAACATCGTCAACTGCGGGGCGGCGATGTACATGGCCCCGGTCGGACTGGTCAACGCGGCCGACCCGCGTGCGGCCTACGCCGAGGCCCTCGACATCGCCGGCGCACACCAGTCGTCGTACGGCCGTGAGGCGGCGGGCGTCCTGGCCGCGGCCGTGGCGGCGGCGTGCACGCCCGGCGCGACCCCGGACTCGGTCGTCTCCGCGTGCCTCTCCCTCGCGAAGGACGGCACCCGGGCCGCGATCGAGCGCGTCTGCGAGGAGGCCTCCCGCCACACGGACTTCGAGTCGGCACTGCGGCCGCTGCGCGAGGCGGTGGCCCCCTACGACACGGTGGGCGCCGACTACCGCGCCCCGTCACTCGGCGCCCGCCGCCCGTCCCGCCTGCACGCGATCGAGGAACTGCCCATCGCGCTGGGCATGCTGCTGGTGGCACGCGGCGACTACCGCCACGCGGTCCTCGGCGCGGTGAACTACGGCCGCGACTGCGACTCCATCGCCACGATGGCCGGCGCCCTGGCGGGTGCCCTGGGCTCACCGGTCCCGGAGGACTGGGCCAAGACGGTCGCGGAGGCGAGCCGACTGGACCTCTGGGAACCGGCGGCCACCCTCACGGCCGTGACCCGCGAGATCTTCACCCGGGACCTGTCCCGCCGCCGTGCCCACGAGCAGGCCTTCGCGTCCCTCGGAGGCCGGGAATGCTCCGACTGACCTGGGTCCAGCCGGAGGACCTGATCGGCCACGAACTCCGCCAGGCGGCCCTGGACGGACGCGAGCCGAGAGCGGTCGCGGCCCGCTGGCGAGCGGCGGGCGGCCCGGACGCCCCGGCCACCGCGGGCGCGTCCCCCACCCCCGCGTCCCGCTACCTGCGCCGGCTGGCCGCAGACCTCCTGGACGAACTGGCGGACCTTCCCAGCACCTTGTCCGACGACGAACCCACGGACCTGGAGAGCATCAGGTCCGCATGCCCCGACTGGCCCGAGCCCGTGGGCACCCCGGCCACCACGCCGCACCACCTTGAAGCCGCCTGGCTCGGCCGCGCCGCCGGCTGCCTCCTGGGCAAGCCGGTCGAGAAGCTCCCCCTCGACGCCATCCGCGAACTCGCCCGCTCCACCGGCAACTGGCCGCTCACCACCTACTTCACCGCCCGGGGCGTCCCGGCGGAACTCCTCGAACGGCATCCCTGGAACCGCCGCTCGGCAGCCACCTCCCTCGCCGAGAACATCGACGGCATGCCCGAGGACGACGACCTCGACTACCCCCTGCTCAACCTCGTCCTGCTCCAGCGGCACGGCAGGGCCTTCACCACCACGGACGTGGCCCGGACCTGGCTCGACGAACTCCCCGCCGGCCGCACCTTCACCGCGGAACGCGTCGCCTACCGCAACCTCCTGACCGGCCTGGAGCCCCCGCACACCGCCCGCCACCGCAACCCGTTCCGCGAATGGATCGGTGCCCTGATCCGCGCCGACGTCCACGGCTGGACCAACCCCGGCGACCCGGCCGCGGCGGCCGAGCAGGCCCACCGGGACGCCACCCTCACGCACACCGCCAACGGCGTCTACGCCGCGATGTTCACGGCGGCCACCATCGCGACGGCCGCGGCCGGCGACCACGACATCCACACCTGTGTGCGCACCGGCCTCACCGTCGTGCCCCCACGCTCCCGCCTCGCCCGGGCCGTCCGCGAAGCGGTCCGAATCGCGCACGAGCACGAGGACTTCGACACCGTCGTCGACGCGCTCCACGCCACCCACGCCGCCACCCAACACTGGGTGCACGCCGTCCCCAACACCGCTCTGATCGCCGCCGCCCTCACCCACGCGAACGGCGACTTCACCGGCTCCGTCTGCCGCGCGGTGAGCGGCGGCTGGGACACCGACTCAAACGGTGCGACGGCCGGCAGCATCACCGGACTGCTCGCCGGACACCCCGCGGCGCTCCCCGACCGCTGGACGGCCCCCCTGAAGAACCGGCTGGCCACATCCATCGGCGACTTCAACGGCATCGGCTTCGACACCCTCGCCCACCTCACGCACCGGGAGACCCGCCGCCCATGACCGCGTCCACGACCGCGCCCCTCACCGGCCTCCGCGTCCTCGACCTCGCCACCCTCTTCGCCGGCCCGATGGCCGCCACCCTGCTGGGCGACTTCGGAGCCGAGGTCGTCAAGATCGAGCATCCGAGGAAGCCGGACCCCTCCCGCGGCCACGGACCGTCCAAGGACGGCGTGGGCCTGTGGTGGAAGATGCTCGGCCGCAACAAGCGGACCATGACCCTCGACCTGTCGAAGCCCGGCGGCCGCGCCACCCTCCTGCGCCTGGCCGCCCGCACCGACGTGATCATCGAGAACTTCCGCCCCGGCACCCTGGAGAAGTGGGACCTCGGCTGGCCGGAGCTGTCGGCGGCCAACCCCCGCCTGGTCCTGGCCCGCGTCACCGGCTTCGGCCAGTTCGGCCCCTACGCCCACCGGCCCGGCTTCGGCACCCTGGCCGAGGCGATGAGCGGCTTCGCCGCGATCACCGGCGAACCGGACGCGCCCCCGACCCTCCCGCCGTTCGGCCTGGCCGACTCCATCGCGGGCCTGACGACGGCGTACGCCGTGCTGACCGCGCTCGCCGCCCGCGAGCGCACCGGCGAGGGCCAGGTCGTCGACACGGCCCTGATCGAGCCGATCCTGGCCGCCCTCGGCCCCCAGCCCCTCTGGTACGACCAGCTCGGGCACGTCCAGCCCCGCACCGGCAACCGCTCCCCCAACAACGCCCCGCGGGGCGTCTACCGCACCGCGGACGGCACCTGGGTCGCCGTCTCGACCTCGGCCCAGTCGGTCGCGGAACGCGTGATGCACCTGGTCGGCCGCCCGGAACTGATCGACGAGCCCTGGTTCGCCACGGGCGCCGACCGCGCCCGCCACGCCGACGTCCTGGACGAGGCGGTCGGCGGCTGGATCGCCGCACACACCCGCACCGACGTCCTGGCCGCGTTCGAGAAGGCCGAGGCGGCGGTGGCCCCGGTCCAGGACATCCGGGACGTGATGGCGGACCCGCAGTACCAGGCCCTGGACACCATCACCACCGTCGACGACCCCGAACTCGGCCCGCTGCGCATGCAGAACGTCCTCTTCCGGCTCTCCGCCACGCCCGGCGCGATCCGCTGGGCCGGCCGCCCGCACGGCGCCGACACCGAGGAGGTCCTCACCGAACTGGGCCTGACCGCGGACGACCTCGCGGCGCTGCGCGCGGAGGGCGCCCTGTGACGGCGTACCCGCTCACCTGGCTCTACGCCCCGGGCGACCGCCCCCACGTGGTGGCGAAGGCCCTCACCAGCGGCGCCGACGTCGTCGTCATCGACCTGGAGGACGCGGTCCCCCCGGACCGCAAGGCCTACGCCCGCGCCGCCACCGCGGAGCTGCTCACGGACCGGCCCCCGGTGCCGGTCCACGTCCGCGTCAACGCGCCGGGCGGCTGGGGCGAGCAGGACATCGCCGCCCTCGTGGGAGCGCCGGGCCTGTCCGGCCTGCGGCTGCCCAAGGTGACCTCGGCAGCCGAGATCGTCCAGGTGGCCCGCCGCGCGGCCCGGACCGACCTGTACGCGCTCCTGGAGACGGCCCTCGGTGTGGAGCAGGCCTACGCCGTCGCCACCGCCCACCCCCGTCTGCGGGGCATCTCCCTCGGGGAGGCCGACCTCTGTGCCGACCTCGGCGTTCGCGACGGCACGGGCCTGGACTGGTCCCGCTCCCGGGTGGTCGTGGCCGCCCGCGCGGCGGGCCTGCCGCCACCGGCCCAGTCGGTCCACCCGGACATCCACGACCAGGAGGGCCTGGCCGCGTCCTGCGCGCACGGCCGCGCCCTGGGCTTTCTTGGCCGGGCCGCGATCCACCCCCGCCAGCTGCCGGTGATCGAGCGGGCCTATCTGCCCGGTGAGGAGGAGATCGAGCAGGCGGAAACGGTCCTCAAGGCGGCCGCAACCGAGCAGGGCGCCCAGGCCCTGCCGGACGGCCGCTTCATCGACGCGGCGATGGTCACGGCGGCCCGACGCACCCTGTCCATGACCCGCCACCACTGACGCACCGAGGGCGCCCGGGGAAAGTCCCGGGCGCCCTCGGTGCGTCACATGCGGCGGACCGTCAGGCCTTCTTCCCCGACCCGGCCTCGTTCCTGAAACCGTCCGCCTCGGCCTCGCCCGCGGGCTCGTCGTCCTCACCGGCGTCCTCGGCCCGGTCGGCCTTGCCCGCCGCATCGGCCGACTCGGCACTGTCGGTCTCGCCGCCGGAGGCATCCGCACCCGGCTCCACGACGTCCTCCCGGCCGGGCCGCTTCTTCGACGACAGCACCAGGTACGTCACCGCGAGCAGGAACACGAGGATCGCGGTCCAGACGTTCAGCCGGACACCCAGGATGTGGTGGGCGTCGTCGACGCGCATGTACTCGATCCATCCACGCCCCGCGCAGTACGCGGCGACGTACAGCGCGAACGCCCGGCCGTGTCCGAGCCGGAAGCGGCGGTCGGCCCAGATGACCAGGAGCGCCACACCGATGCACCACAGCGACTCGTACAGGAACGTCGGGTGGTAGGTGCCCGGCACCCGCCCGTCCGACGAGGAGGTGATCTCCAGGGCCCAGGGCAGATCGGTGGGCTTGCCGTACAGCTCCTGGTTGAACCAGTTGCCCCAGCGGCCGATCGCCTGGGCGAAGGCGATGCCCGGGGCGACGGCGTCGGCGTAGGCCGGCATCGGGATGCCGCGGCGACGGCAGCCGATCCATGCGCCCAGCGCACCCAGCGCGATCGCGCCCCAGATGCCGAGGCCGCCCTCCCAGATCTTGAAGGCGTCCACCCAGTCACGGCCCTCGCTGAAGTACAGCTCGTAGTCCGTGATCACGTGGTAGAGCCGGCCGCCGACCAGGCCGAACGGCACGGCCCAGACCGCGATGTCGGCCACCGTGCCGGCCCGCCCGCCCCGGGCGATCCAGCGCTTGTTGCCGAGCCAGACCGCGACGAAGACGCCGATGATGATGCAGAACGCGTAGCCGCGCAGCGGAATGGGGCCGAGGTACAGCACCCCGCGCGACGGGCTGGGAATGAAGGCAAGTTCCATGGCAAGGTCGACGCTACCGTGCCGCACCGGGCCCGCGGCAGGCGGCCCGGCTACGGGTCCATAACAGGGGCGTGAGAACGACCCTCACCCCTTGTTCGCCTCCTGCACCATCTGCTTCAGCTTGGCCGGCGTCATCGTCCGGTCCTGGTAGATGTTCTCGCCGTCGAACAGCACGGTCGGTGTGCCCGAGAAGCCGCCCTTGTTGAACGCCTGGTGGGACTTGGCGACCCAGCCGTTGTACGTGCCCTTCTCGACACAGGTGCGGAAGGCGGGGGTGTCCAGACCGTCGACCTTGCCGGCCAGCTCGATCAGCTTGGCGTTGTCCGCGTAGGCGTCGTCGACCTCCGAGGGCTGGTTGTCGAAGAGCACGTCGTGGTACGCGGGGAACTTCCCGGCGTCCTGGGCGCAGGCCGCCGCGTTGGCGGCGTTGCGGGAGCCGGTGCCGCGCATGTTGCCGTCGATCAGGGTGACCAGGTGGTACTCGACCTTCAGCTCGCCGGCGTCGGTCAGCTCGTGGATCACCGGCCGGTACGCCGTCTCGAAGGACTTGCACGCGGGGCAGCGGAAGTCCTCCCAGACCGTGAGCGTGGACTTGGCGCTGTCCTTGCCGACCGGGAGGGCCAGGCTGTCCTTGCCCTGGGCACCGGAGGGCGTCACCACCGGGCCCGAGGCCTCGCTGCCGTCGTCCTTGCCGGCGTTGGCCGCGACGACGCCGATCACCGCCGCGAGTCCCAGGACGGCGACGACGGCCCCGCCCACGATCAGCGCGCGCCGGCGCTTGTCCGCGGACTTCTGCTTCTCGCGCTCGACCGCCAGCTTCTCCCGGGCGGTGCGCTTTCCCTCATGGTTCTTCTCGC
The DNA here is from genome assembly GCF_040296465.1 of Streptomyces sp. NPDC002130. Classification (NCBI taxonomy): domain Bacteria; kingdom Bacillati; phylum Actinomycetota; class Actinomycetes; order Kitasatosporales; family Streptomycetaceae; genus Streptomyces; species Streptomyces sp. NPDC002130. The sequence continues at coordinate 684 of NZ_JBEOXI010000005.1, read as the reverse complement.
TCACACCCCGGAAACGAACCGGGGAGGCGCACCGCGCCTCCCCGGCCCCAGGTCCACCCGTACGAGGGACCTGTATGACTTCCTGGTTTCTTACGCCTGTCGGCGCACGCCCTTGGCGAGGTCGCCCGCGAGCGCGCGCACGGCTTCCAGGCCGGCCGCGTCGTCCGGGGCGTCCAGCATCGCCTTGACGAAGGCCGAGCCGACGATCACGCCGTCGGCGAAGCCGGCGACCTCGGCGGCCTGGGTGGCGTCGGAGACGCCGAGCCCGACGCAGACGGGCAGGTCGGCGCGCGTGGTCCGGGTGCGTTCCACCAAGCCCTGGGCCTGCGAGCTGACGGTTGCGCGGGTGCCGGTGACGCCCATGAGGGAGGCGGCGTAGACGAAGCCGCTGCCCGCCGCGGTGATCTGCGCGAGCCGCTCGTCCTGGCTGCTGGGCGCGACGACGAAGACGGTGGCGAGACCGTGCTTCTCGGCGTGCTCCCTCCACAGTGCCGACTCCTGCACGGGCAGGTCGGGCAGGATGCACCCGGCGCCGCCCGCCTCGGCGAGCTCGGCGGTGAACCGCTCGACGCCGTAGCGGTCGATGGGGCGCCGACCTCGGCCTTGGTGGCCGGGGTGAAGATCGGGGCGGGCAGTTCACTGCCGTCGGTCAGGCCTTCCGGCAGGGCGAGGCCGCAGACGGTG
>NZ_JBEOXI010000004.1:2320-78056 GCF_040296465.1 Streptomyces sp. NPDC002130 | reverse complement strand
AGTTCTCAAGGAACGGTCGCTTCCTTTGTACTCACCCTCTCGGGCTTTCCTCCGGGCGCTTCCCTTCGGTCTTGCGTTTCCGACTCTATCAGATCCTTTTTCGATCCGATTCCCTGTCGGCGGGATTTGCCGTTCAGCCTCGGGCTTTCGCTCGTCGGCCTTTCGACATTCACTACGTTAGCCGATTCCCCGTCCAACTCATAATCGAGTCTGTCGGCGTCGAATTCAGGCATGCGGGCACGCCGAATTCGCCCCTGCTGAGGGGAGTCGCTAGGTAGTTGGTTTGGCCGCTTCCGGCTGCTGGCGATCGCCAACCCGGTTCAACGGCTCGGGCTACATTACGCACCTCGGCAGGGCGCGTCAACTTCGGCGGCGCCTCGGTACATGGGCGCGATACGGGCTCACCGTCGGGTCGTTGGCGACCCGGAATCGCCAGGGGTGGACGGCCCCGTCGCCGCCGACGCCGGTCCGGGGTCCGTTGAGTACCTGGTCGGAGGGCACGGGTGTGCCGGTCAGCATGCGGAGCGGGGTGTCTTCCGAGGTGCACGCGTCCGTACCGTCCAGGGAGCGGTCCACGTTCAGGGCGGTGGCCAGACGGGCCGGGCCTTTGGCCAGTTCCTTGTCGTTGCGGGCCGAGAGTCGACGGGTGCGGGCCAGTTCGGCGCCCTCGATGATCTCGCCGGCGCGGAGCAGGACCGCACTCGCCTTTCCCTCGGGGCCGCAGACCAGGTTCATGCAGAACCACATGCCGTAGGTGAAGTAGACGTACACGTGTCCGGGCGGGCCGAACATCACGCTGTTGCGGGCCGTGCGGCCGCGGTAGGCGTGGGAGCCGGGATCGTTCTCACCGTCGTAGGCCTCGACCTCGGTGAGGCGGAGGGCGATCGGACCGTCCGCGGTGCTGCGTACCAGGATGCGGCCGAGGAGGTCGGGGGCGACATCGAGGACGGGCCGGTCGAAGAACTCCCTGGACAGGGGCGTACGGTCAGGGGTCGCGATCATGCCGTCCGAGGGTACTGGAGACGAGTGGTGCCGCGGGGTGGCCGTCGGGCACCGGCCTTGCCAGGGTGGGGCATGGAACCGGCCACGGCCGGATCGCGTTTGTATGGATCAAGGATCCACCCGTTGTGGGCGAGAGGGAGAGACATGGCGTTCAAGAAGCTGCTCGCGAGCCTGGGGGCCGGCGGGGCTTCGGTCGAGACGGTGCTGCACGAGGTCAACGTCGTCCCGGGCGGTGTCGTCCAGGGTGAGGTGCGGATCCAGGGCGGGTCCGTCAACCAGCAGATCGAGGGGCTCTCGGTCGGGCTGCAGGCCAAGGTCGAGGTGGAGAGCGGCGACCAGGAGTACAAGCAGGACATCGAGTTCACGAAGTCGCGGCTGGGCGGTGCGTTCGAGCTGCAGGCGAACGCCGTGCACGCGGTGCAATTCGGTCTCGAGATCCCGTGGGAGACGCCGATCACGATGATCGACGGTCAGGCGCTGCGTGGCATGAACATCGGGGTGTCGACCGAGCTGGAGATCGCGCGTGCGGTGGACTCCGGTGACCTGGACCCGGTCAACGTGCACCCGCTGCCGGCGCAGAAGGCGATCCTCGACGCGTTCATCCAGCTGGGCTTCCGGTTCAAGAACGCGGACATGGAGCGCGGTGTCATCCGGGGTACGCGGCAGAAGCTGCCGTTCTACCAGGAGATCGAGTTCTACCCGCCGCAGCAGTACCGCGGGCTGAACCAGGTCGAGCTGAGCTTCGTGGCCGACCAGCACACGATGGACGTGGTGCTGGAGATGGACAAGAAGCCGGGCCTGTTCAGCGAGAGCAGCGACACCTTCCGGTCGTTCCAGGTGGGTCTGAACGACTACCAGGGGACCGACTGGACCGCGTACCTCAACCAGTGGCTGTCGGAGGTCGGCAGCAAGCGCAACTGGTTCTAGGCTCGGGGGCGACTGCAAGAAACGATCAGGAGGTACCGAGGTGACCGAGCTCAAGCGGCGGCCGCTCCCCCACGACTTCCATCCGCCCGTCGCGTCGTTCACGGTGACGAGCGAGGACGTCGAAGAAGGTGCGACGCTCAAGGACGCTCAGGTCCAAGCGGCCGGCAACACCTCGCCGCAGCTGCGGTGGGAGGGCTTCCCGCCCGAGACCAAGAGCTTCGCCGTGACCTGCTACGACCCCGACGCCCCGACGGGCAGCGGTTTCTGGCACTGGGTGCTGTTCGACATCCCGGCGTCGGTGACCGAGCTGCCGGTGGGTGCGGGCAGCGGCAAGTTCGAGGGTCTGCCGGAGGGCGCGATCCACGCGCGCAACGACTACGGCGGCAAGGAGTTCGGCGGGGCCGCGCCGCCGCCCGGGGACGGACCGCACCGGTACGTGTTCACGGTGTACGCCGTGGATCAGGAGAAGCTCGGTCCGGACGCGGACGCGTCCCCCGCCGTGGTGGGCTTCAACCTGCGGTTCCACACGATCGGGCGAGCCCAGCTGATCGGCGAGTACGAGGTGCCCGCCGAGGGCTGAGCGAGCCCGCCCGGAATCCCGGCGTTCATGGAACGTTTGCCCGCTCCTGGTCTTGGAATTGATCAGGAGCGGGCATTTTTGTTGCCGGGGGTCGCGGGGGTCACCCCCCGTGGAGCAGCAGATATTGCGTTGTCCATCTCGGCGTGCCCGGCCAGAGTTGATCCCAGCCCGCCAGGGGGTGGGCCGGTGCACGGGAGGTGGGCTGGTATGCGGGACACGCTGGTACTGAACGCGAGCTTCGAGCCGCTGTCGACGGTGACGTTGAACCGAGCCGTCGTTCTGGTGCTTCAGGACAAGGCCGTCGTCGAGCAGGCCCACCCCGAACTGCGGATGCGGGGAGCCGCGGTCGACATACCGGCGCCCCGTGTGATCAGGCTCTGCCAGTACGTACGGGTCCCGTTCCGAAGACGAGCGCCGTGGTCGAGGCGGGGTGTGCTGGTCAGGGACCGGCACCGGTGCGCGTACTGCGGGAGGCGGGCCACGACCGTGGACCACGTGGTGCCGCGGTCGCAGGGGGGCCAGGACACGTGGCTGAACACGGTGGCCTCATGTGCCGAGGACAATCACCGGAAAGCGAATCGGACTCCTGTCGAGGCGGGTATGCCGCTGCTCCGGGAGCCGTTCGAGCCGACGCCGGCTGATGCGATGCTCTTGGCTCTGACACAAGACGACTTCGCCGCGCTGCCGGATTGGCTGGCACTGGACGCGGCGTGACCAGCAGCCGCGGGGCCTTGATGGTTCGTCGGCTGCGGGTCGAGTGTGGTTGTTCGCGCAGTTCCCCGCCCCCCTGAAGAGAAGGGGGTGCGGGGAACGTTGCGTTGTGGGTGCTGTCAGTCGATGGACGGCTTTTCGCGGCGTTCCTGGGCGGGGACGCCGGCTCCGGTCGCGCCGCCGTTGCCGCCGGAACCGCCGCCGAGGCCGCCGAAGTTGCCCATGGCGCCGGAGAGGCCCTTGAGGGCGTCGCCGATTTCGCTGGGGACGATCCAGAGCTTGTTGGCGTCGCCCTCGGCGATCTTTGGGAGCATCTGGAGGTACTGGTAGGACAGGAGCTTCTGGTCAGGGTCGCCGGCGTGGATGGCCTCGAAGACCGTGCGCACGGCCTGGGCCTCGCCCTCTGCCCGCAGGGCGGCGGCCTTGGCCTCACCCTCGGCGCGCAGGATCTGGGACTGCTTCTCACCTTCGGCGCGCAGGATCTCGGACTGCCGGACACCTTCGGCCTGGAGGATCGCGGCGCGCTTGTCGCGGTCGGCGCGCATCTGCTTCTCCATCGAGTCCTGGATGGAGGTGGGCGGTTCGATCGCCTTGAGCTCGACGCGGTTGACGCGGATGCCCCACTTGCCGGTGGCCTCATCGAGGACGCCGCGCAGGGCCGCGTTGATCTCCTCGCGGGAGGTCAGGGTCCGCTCCAGGTCCATGCCGCCGATGATGTTGCGGAGCGTGGTGACGGTGAGCTGCTCGATCGCCTGGATGTAGCTGGCGACTTCGTAGGTCGCGGCCCGGGCATCGGTGACCTGGTAGTAGATGACGGTGTCGATGTTCACGACCAGGTTGTCCTGGGTGATCACCGGCTGCGGCGGGAAGGGCACGACCTGTTCGCGCAGGTCGATGCGGTTGCGGATGGTGTCGATGAACGGGACGACGATGTTGAGGCCCGCGTTGAGTGTCCGCGTGTAGCGCCCGAAGCGCTCGACGATGGCCGCGCTGGCCTGTGGGATGACTTGGATCGTCTTGATCAGGGCGATGAAGACCAACACCACCAGAATGATCAGGACGATGATGACCGGTTCCATCGTCGTTCCCCGTGTCCCTTCTCCGCTTCGGCGTCTTCGGCAGATCTTATGGTTGTCGAAGATCTTGCTGGTCGAGTCTGACAGACCGTCGCGTGGCTGGCGAGGAGTTCCACTCCAGTTACGTCCTGCGAGGTCACATGACGATCGCGGTGGCTCCTTCGATGTCCACGACATCCACTTCCTGGCCTACTTCGTAAGCGTGGCCGGTGTCGAGAGCGCGGGCCGACCAGACCTCGCCGGCGAGTTTGATCCGGCCGCCGGAGCCGTCGACCCGTTCCAGGACGACGGCTTGTCTGCCCTTCAACGCGTCCACTCCGGTGGCGAGTTGAGGTCGCTGGGCGCGGTGCCGGTTCGCGATGGGCCGTACGACGGCGATGCCCGCGGTCGAGATGACGGCGAAGACCGCCACCTGGGCGACGGCTCCGCCGCCGAAGACGCCGGTGACCACCGCCGCGGCGATGGCGCCCACCGCCAGCATGCCCAGTTCGGGCATCGCGGTCACCACGAGCGCGATGCCGAGCGCTGCCGCGCCGATGAGCCACCACAGCCATGCGTCGATGTCCACATGGTCATGGTAGGTCCGCGGGCCCTGCCGACGACAGGGCGCCCGTGGTGTGAAATCCCGTTCTTACCCCGGGAATTGCGGGGTGGCGTGCCGGGTCAGGAGAGCGGGAGGCCCTGGGCGGTCCAGCGCTCGCCCGACTGTTCCACGACGAGCGGAAGGCCGAAGCAGAGGGAGAGGTTGCGGGAGGTGAGTTCGAGCTCCAGGGGGCCGGCTGCGAGGACCTTGCCCTGGCGGATCATGAGCACGTGGGTGAAGCCCGGGGGGATTTCCTCGACGTGGTGGGTGACCATGAGCATCGAGGGGGCGATCGGGTCGAGCGCGAGGCGGCCGAGGCGGCGGACCAGGTCCTCGCGGCCGCCGAGGTCGAGGCCGGCGGCGGGCTCGTCGAGCAGGAGCAGCTCGGGGTCGGTCATCAGGGCGCGGGCGATCAGGGTGCGCTTGCGCTCGCCCTCGGAGAGCGTGCCGAACCTGCGGTCCAGGTACTCGCTCATGCCGAGGCGGTCGAGGAAGGCGCGGGCGCGCTGCTCGTCGATCTCCTCGTAGTCCTCGTGCCAGGTGGCGGTCATGCCGTACGCGGCGGTCAGGACCGTCTCCAGGACCGTCTGGCGCTTGGGGAGCTTCTCGGTCATGGCGATGCCGGCCATGCCGATGCGGGGACGCAGCTCGAAGACGTCGGTGCCGGGGCGGCCGAGGGTCTCGCCGAGGATGGCGGCGGTGCCCGAGCTGGGGAAGAGATAGGTGGAAGCGAGGTTGAGGAGGGTGGTCTTGCCGGCGCCGTTCGGGCCGAGGATGACCCAGCGCTCGCCCTCCTTGACCGACCAGGAGACCTGGTCCACCAGAGCCCGGCCCTCACGGACCACGGATACGTCCTGAAGCTCCAGAACATCGCTCATGAGCGCGTTGTCTCCCCTTGCAGTGTGGCCGGTCTCGGCTGTCGCGTAAGCCTGTGGCTCGGTCCGCCGCGCCGGTGGGCGCAGCCCTCCATGAAATCTACGCCACCGGCCGGCCCGGGCATTCCCTCGGTCCGGTCCTTGGGGGGTCCTAGGGTGGAGGCATGCTCTCGGAACCACGTGCTGGACGTCTCGCAGCTTGGGGAAATGCCCTTTTGGCCGGGCTTGTCTCGCCGGACGACGCCGTTCTCGCCATCGTCGGCGCGGACACGGTGCACCGGGTGGAGGGGCTGCCGGGCGAGTCGGGGCAGGTCGGGCTGACACTCGCGCTCGGGCGGTTGCGGACGCTCGGGGTGAGCGGGCTGCGGGTGGCGTTGCCCGCGCCGGGGCATCCGCTGGGGCTGAGCGGGCCGCCGGAGTTCAACGCGCGGGCGCTGGAGGCCGAGGAGGCGGTGGTCTGTCACGGGGCCGCCTACGGCTTGGTGCCGGACGTGTACGAGGCCGGACCTGCGGGTGTGCAGGTCGAGGTGGTATGGCATGTGCTGCCCGTACGGGAGGCGCCGCCCGCGGATGTGCCGTCGCTGGGTGAGGCGGAGCGGGAACTGGCGGAGGCCCTGCGGGAGGCCACCGAGGTGTTGACCCGGCTGGATGTGGCCGGCTCGGGACCGGTGGCGGAGGCGGCGATCGATGCGTACCGGGCGCGGGCCGAGCGGGGGCGGGAGGTGCTGGCGCCGGGGTATCCGCCGCGAGCGGTCCGGGTGCTGGAGCTGGCGCAGCGGGTGGGGACGCTGATCGCCGTGGCGACGGAGAGTGGGCACGGGGGTGCGGTCAGTTCGTCCGAGATCTCCGCGCGGCGGGAGGCGTTGCGGCCGGTGGAGCGGACGGCTCGGCGGGCGCAGGTCGCGGCGTACAACTCCGTTGTGGAGGAGCGGGAGCGGGGGGTGCGGTGACCGTTCCTTGTGGGGTGCTCGGTGTGGATGCCGGGGCCGGGTGGGTCCGCAACCCGGCGGAGCGGGGTGCCTCCCCCAAGCTCTCGGCTTCGCTCGAGCAGGGGGGACCCCCACGCCCACCCGTGCCGCCCTCAGCGGCACGTATGCCCGCAGCCAGGACAACGCGCACGCCACGTAGCCGGGACGGCACGTGCGTCCCCAGCCAGGCCAGCACGATTGCCCCGCAGGTAATGCGCGTGGCACGACTGCCCGCAGCCGGGCAGACCGGCCTCCCGGTGGGGGCCGGGAGGCCGCTTTCACCTCCGGCTCGGAGACGGAGGTGGGGGCGTCAGTGGTTGACGGCGAGGTTGCCGAAGGCCGGGTTCAGGATGCCCACGACGTTCACGCTGTTGCCGGACACGTTGACCGGGACGTGCACCGGGGCCTGGACGACATTGCCCGAGCCGACGCCCGGGGAGCCCGCGGCCTGGCCGTCGGCGTGCGCGCTCGTGGCGGAGGCCATGCCCGCGCCGGCGGCCAGCAGGCCACCCGTCACCATCGTCACGGCCGCTGCCTTCTTCAGGTTCTTCACTTCTGAGCCCTCCTAGCGATTGCCGCGGCAGGCGCCGCAGCACGCACTGGAGAACGGCGGAGATCCATCGAGGTTGCGCCATCCGGGGGACGTTCCCACGACAGTATGAATCTCGGTCCGGAACGCAACCTTCCGTGTTGCCGTGGGGTGAGTGTGTCAGCCGGTCACGCCATGGCGAACGGCCCACAGAGCGGCCTGCGTTCGGTCGGACAGGTCCAGTTTCATCAGGATGTTGGAGACGTGGGTCTTGACGGTCTTCTCGGAGAGGACCAGCGCGCGGGCGATCTCCCGGTTGGAGCGGCCGTCCGCTATGAGGCCGAGGACCTCGCGCTCCCGCTCGGTGAGCGAACCGGCCCTCGTGGTGCCCGCGTTGGTCTCCTCCTGCGCCAGCAGCGCCCCGGCGACCTCCGGCTGGAGGAGGATGTGCCCGGCGTGGACCGAGCGGATGGCCCCGGCGAGGGCGTCGGGGTCGACGTCCTTGTACACGTACCCCGCGGCGCCCGCGCGCAGGGCCGGGACCACCGTGCGCTGTTCGGTGAAGCTGGTGACGACCAGCACGCGCGCGGGATTGTCCAGTTCGCGAAGCCTGCGCAGGGCGTCGACGCCGTCCATGCCCGGCATCTTGACGTCCATGAGGATGACGTCGGGCTTCAACTCCTCGGCCCGGTCGACTCCTTCGGCGCCGTCCGCCGCCTCGCCGACGACCTCGATGTCGTCCTGCACTTCGAGGAAGGTGCGCAGGCCCCGGCGGACGACCTGGTGGTCGTCGACGAGCAGCACCCTGATTGCGTCAGCCACCGGGGACCTCCATCTCGATCACGGTGCCCTTGCCGGGCGCCGATTCCACGGTCAACGTGCCGCCGGCACCGCTCGCCCGGTCCCGCATCGAGACCAGGCCGAGGTGGCGTCCCGCGCGGCGGACCGCGCTCGGGTCGAAGCCGCTGCCGTCGTCCGTGACCCGCAGGACGGCTCCGCTGCCGCGGCGGTCCAGGGTCACGTCGACGTGGTCGGCGCCGGAGTGGCGAAGGGCGTTGTGCAGGGCTTCCTGGGCCACGCGTAGGAGGGCTTCCTCCTGGGAGGCGGGCAGGGCCTTCACTCCGTGGCCGGCGAAGGTGACGCGGGCGCTGTGGGCCCGGTCGAGGACCTGGATCTGTGTGCGGAGAGTCGCGACGAGGCCGTCCTCGTCGAGGGCGGCGGGGCGCAACTCGACGACCGCCGCGCGCAGTTCGTCGGCGGCCTCGGCGGCCAGGGCGGCCACCTGCTGGAGTTCGCCCTTGGCGCGGGAGGGGTCGCGGTCCACCAGGCGGGCCGCGGCCTGGGCGGTCAGGCGCAGGGAGAACAGCTTCTGGCTGACCGCGTCGTGCAGTTCGTGGGCGAGGCGGGAGCGCTCCTCGGCGATGGTGAGTTCGCGGCTGCGTTCGTAGAGGCGGGCGTTGGTGAGGGCGATCGCGGCGTGCTGGGCGAGGATGCCGAGCAGCTCTTCGTCGTCCTCGGTGAAGCCGCAGCCGCCTTCGGGCCGCTCACAGTTCTTGTTGGCCAGGAACAGCGCTCCGATGACCTCGTCGCCGTCACGGATCGGCAGGCCCAGGAAGTCGACCAGGTCGGGGTGGGCCTTCGGCCAGCCCTCGAAGCGGGGGTCCTTGCGGACGTCCGCGAGGCGCTCGGACCTGGCCTCGTGCAGCATCGCGGCGAGGATGCCGTGCTGGCGCGGGAGGGGGCCGATGGCCTTCCACTGCTCCTCGCTGACGCCGTCGACGACGAACTGGGCGAAGCCGCCGTGGTCGTCCGGGACGCCCAGTGCGGCGTACTGCGCGTCGAGCAGCTCGCGGGCCGAGGCGACGATCGTCTTGAGGACGTCGCGCACCTCGAGGTGCCTGCTCATGGCCAGCAACGCGGAACTCACCGCGGCGAGGCCGGACCGGGGGCCGTGACTCATGACCTCACGGTACCGGCGGGCTGTGACAGCGCGGATCGGACCGGTGGCGGCGGGGCGCCCGGTCGGTGGGCCTAGGTCGCGGGGCCGAGAGCCGGGACGCCGAGATCTAGGTCCGAGGGCGCCGGGCCCGTGGCGTAGGGCGAAGGGACCCGGTGGAGTGCGGCCCGCGTCCGAGGCGGTCCGGGCGGCCCCGTTCCTAGGTTGAGGGCACGCGATCACGACGAGGGAGCTGATCATGCCGGTTGCGATCATCACCGGGGCCTCGAAGGGCCTGGGCCGCGCCCTGGCCGAGGCCCTGGCCGGGCGGGGCTGGGACCTGGTGCTCGACGCCAGGGGCGCCGAGGCGCTGGCGGACGCCGCCGGGGCCGTCCGCGCGCACGGCAGGCGGGTGACCGCCCTGCCCGGGGACGTCACCAACGCCGCTCACCGGGCGGAGCTGGTGGCGGCGGCCTGGCGGCTGGGCGGCGTCGACCTGCTGGTGCACAACGCGAGCGCACTCGGTGCCGAGCCGCTGGTCAGGCTGGCGGAGCTGCCCCTGGAGGGGCTGCGCCGGGCGCTGGAGGTGAACCTGGTGGCGGGGCTGGGCCTGGTTCGGGAGGCGCTGCCGCTGCTGCGGGCGGCGCGCGCGGGCACCGTCGTCGCGGTGAGCTCGGACGCGGCCGCCGAGGCGTACGAGACCTGGGGTGGTTACGGGGCGTCCAAGGCGGCCCTGGACCAGCTGATGGCCGTGCTCGCCGTGGAGGAGCCGGGGCTGCGGGTCTGGGCGGTGGATCCCGGGGACATGGCCACGGACCTGTACGCGGCGGCCGTACCGGAGGACCGGGAGCCGCGGCCCGAGCCGGCGGCCGTGGTGCCGGCGTTCCTGCGGCTGCTGGACGAGCGTCCGGCGAGCGGACGGTACGGGGCTGCGGCGCTGCTGGACGGGGCCCGATGACACTGCGGGTGCGGGTGCCGGAGGAGCTGTCGGCGCGGGTGCCGGTCGAGCAACGGGGCCCGGGGCTGGAGCGGGACGCCGTACGGATGCTGGTGTCGCGGGGTGCCGAGGTGGCGCATCACGCGTTCACGGAGCTGCCGCGGCTGCTGCGGGCCGGGGATCTGCTCGTGGTCAACACCTCGGCCACGCTGGCGGCGGCCGTGGACGGGTGGACCGAGCACGCGCGCGTTGTGGTGCATTTCTCCACCCGGGGGGACGACGGCCGCTGGGCGGTGGAACTGCGGGAGCCCGACGGGCGGGGCACCACGCGCGCGCGTGCGGGTGGGCCCGCGGGGAGGGAGGTGTGCCTGCCGGGGGGCGTACGGCTGGTTCTGGAGGAGCCGCTGAGCGGGCGGAGCGGGCGGCTGTGGTGGGCGCGGGTCTTCGGGGGCCGGGTGCCGGGGCTGCTGCGGGAGTACGGGCGGCCCGTTCGCTACGCCTACACGGAGCGCGACCAGCCGCTTTCCGTCTACCAGACGGTGTTCGCGCTGCCGTCGGGTGACGGGGCGGGCAGTGCGGAGATGCCGAGCGCGGCGCGGCCCTTCACGGCACGGCTGGTGGCGGAGCTGGTGAGCCGGGGGGTGCAGTTCGCGCCCGTCACCCTGCACACGGGGGTGGCGTCGGCGGAGGCGCACGAGCCGCCCTACCCGGAGCGATTCGCGGTGCCCGAGGCGTCCGCGCGGCTGATCAACGCCGCGAAGGCCGGTGGGGGCCGGGTCCTGGCGGTGGGGACGACCGCGGTGCGGGCGGTGGAGTCGGCGGCGGGCACCGACGGAGCCGTACGCGCGCGTGCGGGATGGACGGATCTCGTCGTCACGCCTGAACGCGGGGTGCGGGTGGTGGACGGGCTGCTGACCGGGCTGCACGAGCCGGAGGCATCGCATCTGCTGATGCTGGAGGCGGTCGCCGGGCGGGTGGCGATCGAGCGGGGATACGAGGCCGCGCTGCAAGGGCGCTATCTGTGGCACGAGTTCGGGGACGTGCACCTCGTGCTGCCCTGAAAGGGCCTCACACAGAGCATCGCTTGTGCAACGCGTCGTGAGACTGATCTAGGGGCGATGTGAGCCCTCGCATAGGACCCACGTCACGTACGAAAGTGCATAGGAGACAAAGCCGCACCTTTTGAGCGGCACATACGGTCCAATCTGCCCCGATTTGCCCCTCCCTGATCCACTATCTCCTTTCGTACGTCACACCTTTGCCACGCCATTTTGCGGCCGCTAAGAATTGCTGACGTCGCTCAGCGCCGTGGGTTCACCTCCGCGGCGTTCGTGTCGGAAACACACCGAGTCCAACGCCGGACGCCGAGCGACTCCCGCGCTATTCGAAGAGGTCCACGCAGCATGCCCAAGAACATCTTCAGCCGTGTTCAGAGTCGTAGCCTGACCCGTCACCACAAGATCGCCATGGCGGGTGTCGCCACCCTCGGCGCCGCCGCCATCGGCTTCTCCGCGGTGCCGAGCGGTGCCTCGACCAAGACCACGACCGAGGCCGCTCAGCCGGCTGCGGTGGCGTACAGCACTCAGCAGATCAAGGACGTCAAGGCGAGCGTCACGGACCAGATGGCCGGCGCCAGCCTGAAGGCCGAGCAGATCGCGGCGAAGAAGAAGGCCGACGCCGCGGCCGCCGCCAAGAAGAAGGCCGCCGCCGAGGCCGCTAAGAAGAAGGCGGAGGCCGCGCGCGAGGCGAAGGAGGCCGCGAGCCGCGCCGCCAAGCGCGCCGAGGCCAAGAAGGCCGCCAAGAAGACCTACCCGAACAACCTCGACGGCTGGATCCGCGAGTCGCTCGACGTCATGAAGAAGCACGGGATCCCGGGCTCCTACGACGGCATCAAGCGCAACATCATCCGGGAGTCCTCGGGTAACCCGAAGGCGATCAACAACTGGGACATCAACGCCATCAACGGCATCCCGTCGAAGGGCCTGCTGCAGGTCATCCCGCCGACCTTCAAGCACTGGCACGTCCCCGGCACCTCCTGGGACATCTACGACCCGGTAGCCAACATCACCGCCGCCTGCAACTACGCGGCCGACAAGTACGGCTCGATGGACAACGTCGACAGCGCGTACTGAGGCCGGCGCGGACCTCGCTCGCTGTACGGAACGCCGAAGGGCGGCACCCTCCTGACGGGGTGCCGCCCTTCGGGCGTCGTGCCGTAGCGCGCCTGCTACTTGCGCATGACCTCGGGTTCGTGGCGGCGCAGGAAGCGGGCCACGAAGAAGCCGCAGATCACGCCGAGGACGAGGAGCGCGCCCATGTCCATGGCCCAGGCGCCGACCGTGTGCTCCCACAGCGGGTCGTTGTCGCCGGCCGTCTCGGGCGGGCTGATCTTGTTGAAGTCCAGCGTGGCACCGGCGGCGGCGACCGCCCAGCGCGACGGCATCAGGAACGAGAACTGGTTGACGCCGATCGAGCCGTGCAGCGCGAACAGGCAGCCGGTGAAGACGACCTGGATGATCGCGAACATCACCAGCAGCGGCATGGTCTTCTCGGCGGTCTTCACCAGCGAGGAGATGATCAGGCCGAACATCATCGACGTGAAGCCCAGCGCCATGATCGGGATGGAGAGCTCGACGAGGGTCGCGCTGCCGAGGACCAGACCCTCCTCGGGGATCTCCCGGCTGGAGAAGCCGATGACGCCGACCAGCAGGCCCTGGAGCACGGTGATCATGCCGAGCACGAACACCTTGGACATCAGGTACGCCGAGCGCGAGAGGCCGGTCGCGCGCTCCCGCTCGTAGATGACCCGTTCCTTGATCAGCTCTCGGACCGAGTTCGCCGCGCCGGCGAAGCAGGCGCCGACCGCGAGGATCAGCAGGACCGTGGTCGCCGTGCCGTTCGGGATGATCCGGCCGGTCTGCGGGTTGGCCGGGTTCGGCAGCAGGCCCCGGTCGGCGTCGATGAGCAGACTGACCGCGCCGAGCACGGCCGGCAGGATCACCATCAGGGCGAGGAAGCCCTTGTCGGACGCGATCACCGAGACGTAGCGCCGGACAAGCGTCACGAACTGGGACATCCAGCCCTGAGGCTTCGGCGGCTTCATCGCCTGCATCGGCGGAACCTGTACGGACTGCGGCGCAACGGCGTCGATGTCCGCGGCGTACATCTGGTAGTGCTGCGAGCCCTTCCAGCGGCCCGCCCAGTCGTAGTCGCGGTAGTTCTCGAAGGCGGAGAAGACATCGGCCCAGGTGTCGTAGCCGAAGAAGTTCAGCGCCTCGTCGGGCGGGCCGAAGTAGGCGACCGAGCCGCCCGGCGCCATCACCAGCAGCTTGTCGCAGATCGCCAGCTCGGCCACCGAGTGGGTGACGACCAGGACCGTACGGCCGTCGTCGGCCAGGCCGCGCAGCAGCTGCATGACGTCGCGGTCCATGCCCGGGTCGAGGCCGGAGGTCGGCTCGTCCAGGAAGATCAGCGACGGCTTGGTGAGCAGCTCCAGGGCGACCGAGACGCGCTTGCGCTGGCCGCCGGACAGGGACGTGACCTTCTTGTCCTTGTGGATGTCGAGCTTGAGCTCGCGCAGCACCTCGTCGATGCGGGCCTCGCGCTCGGCGGCCGTGGTGTCCGCCGGGAAGCGCAGCTTGGCCGCGTACTTGAGGGCCTTCTTGACGGTCAGCTCCTTGTGCAGGATGTCGTCCTGCGGGACCAGACCGATGCGCTGGCGCAGCTCGGCGAACTGCTTGTAGAGGTTCCGGTTGTCGTACAGCACCTCGCCCTGGTTGGCGGGGCGGTAGCCGGTGAGCGCCTTGAGCAGGGTCGACTTGCCGGAGCCGGACGGGCCGATGACCGCGATCAGCGACTTCTCCGGGACGCCGAAGGAGACGTCCTTGAGGATCTGCTTGCCGCCGTCGACCGTGACGGTCAGGTGGCGGGCGGAGAAGGACACCTCACCGGTGTCGACGAACTCCTCGAGCCGGTCGCCGACGATGCGGAACGTCGAGTGGCCGACGCCGACGACGTCGGCCGGGCCGAGCAGTTGCGAGCCGCCCTTGACGATCGGCTGGCCGTTGACGTACGTGCCGTTGTGGGAGCCGAGGTCGCGGATCTCCATGCGCCCGTCGGGCGTCGCGTGGAACTCGGCGTGGTGCCGGGAGACCTGCAGGTCGGAGACGACCAGCTCGTTCTCCAGGGCACGGCCGATGCGCATCACGCGGCCGAGGGAGAACTGGTGGAACGTGGTCGGGCTGCGGTCTCCGTGGACCGGCGGCGCCCCCGCGGCACCGCCGGAACCCTGCTGCTGCGGAATGTGCGCCGCCGCCTTCTGTGGCTGCTGCCAGCCGGCCTGGGGGGCCTGCTGCTGCGGCGGCTGCTGGGCCGGAGCCTGCTGAGCCCAGCCGGGGTTCGCACCCTGCGCCGCGTACGGCTGCTGCTGGGGCTGGGCCTGCGGCGTGGCGACGGAGGCCGCGGCGCCGGACAGGTTCAGGCGCGGGCCGTCGGTCGCGTTGCCCAGGTTGACGGCCGAGCCGGCGCCGAGCTCCATCTGATGGATGCGCTGGCCCTGCACGAATGTGCCGTTGGTGCTGCCGTGGTCCTCGATGACCCAACTGCGGCCGTTGAAGCTGACCGTGGCGTGACGCCAGGAGACCCTGGCGTCGTCGAAGACGACGTCCCCCTGCGGATCACGTCCGAGGGTGTATGCCCTGGACGGATCGAGCGTCCAGGTACGTCCGTTTGATTCCAGTACGAGTTCCGGCACTCCATGCCCCACTGAGTTGTCCCCCGAGTTACCCCCGACATGGGGAGTCTAGGGATGTCGAACATCGGGGGGAACTATTTCAGTAGCGGCCCCCTGACCGAAAGTCGGGCCTTGCGAAGACCGCGTTCGGACGCATCGGCCGATTCCGTTGACGGGGTTGAAACCGGGCCGGAGAGTGGTATTTCGACGCGAGGGGGACTTGCGGGTCCTCCCGTCGTGCAGCGGATCGGGGGGTCTGCCATGAGTGCTGCCGCAGGGGTCGGGACGGCGAAGGGTCACGCGCGCGTGCCGTGGGGGGACGTGCTGATGTCCGCCGTGGCCGCCGTGAGCTGGGCGTTGATCGGGATGGCGGGGACGGCGGCGCTGGGGCTGCGGCTGCTTCAGGCGGACACCGCGGGGTCGTTGGGACCGATGACCGCGGCGGTGGTGGCCCTCGGGGCGGGTGGTTCGGTCACGCCGTCCGGTGATGTGTCGGTGTTCGGCCTGTCGGGCGCCGAGGCGGACACGGCCATCGAGATCACGCCACTGGGGGTGAGCCTGGTCGGGGCGGTGCTGCTGTCGTGGTTCTTCCTGCGGTCCCTGCGGGGGGCGGGAGTTGTGATCGCACCGTCCGAACTGCTCGCGCGGGCGGGGTCGGTGGTGGTGCTGTTCGTGGCGATGCTGGGCGGGCTGGCGTGGGCGGGGCACGACGTCGTCACGATCGACGGGGGGTCGCTGGGGCTGGACGACGTCACCGGCGGGAGCGGGAACGTGGAGATCCCGGGGCTCGGGGACATCGGGGGGCTGCTGCCGGACCGGCTCGGCGACCTGGTCGACGCGCAGGCCGCGGTCGGGTTCACGGTCGACACCGGCCCGACGCTGCTCGGCGGGTTCGGCTGGTCGGCCGGGATCCTCCTCGTCGCCCTGCTGGCCTCGCGCCGTACGCCGTTGCCGCGGGGCTGGGAGGCCGTGCACCGGGTCGTGCGGCCGGCCGTGTCCGCGATGGTGACCGTGCTGCTGGTGGCGGTGGCGGCGGGATGCGCGGCGGCGGCGTACGCGGCGGTCGGCGACGACCATCCCCGGCGCATCGCCGGTGCGGCGCTGCTCGGGGCGCCGAACGGGGTGTGGCTGGGTGTGCCGCTCGGTCTGTTCGTGCCGTGGGACGGGCGGGCGACGGGCGAACTGACCCGGTTCCTGCCGGATCCGCTGGACGACCTGCTCGGCGCCGGGTCCGACCGGCCGGTGACGCTGGGCCGGCTGGCCGAGCTGGACGGGCGGGTGTGGCTGCTGGGGGTGGCGGCCGCGTTGACGATGCTGCTGGCCGGGGTGCTGGCAGGGGTGCGGACACCGGTCGGGGCGGCGGACGGTGCGCTTCGTTTCGCGGGGCGGTGTGCGCTCTGGCTGGGTGTCGCGATTGCGCTCGCCCTGCCGCTGCTGGCCTGGCTCACGGACGTCTCCGTGTCCGCGTCCCTGTCCGTGCTCGGCTTCGACGCCTTCGGCGCGGGCATCGAACTGCACGGCCACCTCGCCATGGCCCTGCTGCTGGGCGGGGTGTGGGGCGCGGGGGCGGGGGCGGCCGGGGCGTTGCTCGCGTGGGGGTGCGGGGCAGCGGGCCGCCGCGCCACGGCGTTGGCTCGGGGGGACGGGGTGGCCGGGGCCGGCGGGGCGGCGGGGTTGCTGGGCACCGAGTGGGCCGGGCCGGGGGCCGGGGCCGGGGAGGCGGGGGCCGGAACGGGGGCTCGGCGGGGTGGTCATGGGGTGGGGGCCGGGGAGGCCGGGGTCGGGACCTGGGCCGAGGAGGCCGGGCGCGGGACCTGGGCCAGGGAGGCCGGGCACGGGGCCGCGGCCGGTCAGGCCGGGGTCGGGACCTGGGCCGAGGAGGCCGGGCGCGGGACCTCGGCCAGGGAGGCCGGGCACGGGGCCGCGGCCGGGCAGGCGGAGGCCTGGGGTGTCCCCGGGACAGCCGGCCAAGACGATGGAGCCAGGCAGGCGCAGGCCTGGGGTGTCCCCGGGACAGCCGGCCGAGGCGATGGGGCCGGGCACGCCGGGGCCGACGACGCGGTGCGGCCCGGACACGACGCCGGGAGCGGGCAGCGTGGGGAGCGAGGCGCGTGGGTGCAGCAGGGCGAGGAGGCCGGGCCGTACGCACCCGGTACGCCGTACCGGCCGCCCGATCCGGGCACCAACCCTTACCTCCGGGTGCCGGACGAGCTGCGCGAGCCGGAGGACGCACGGCCTCCGGGGGCGGAGCGGCCCTCCGAGGCGGAGCGGTCCTCCGGCGCTGCGCCCGGGCCCGAGTACGACGTCGCCCGGGACGACGAGCCCCCCGCCCCGGGCGACGTCTACAGCGCCCCCACCGTCGTACGGCCGGTCGGGCCGCCCCCGCGTGGCCCGCGGCAGTCGCCCGGGCCGCGGAACGGGAACGGTCCGCCCCCGCGGCCGGACGACGTCCCGCCGCCCCCACCACCTCCGCGGAAGCCGCGGGGCGGAAGCTGACCGGTGAAGGCGCCGGACACCGCACCTGTACGCAGGAGTCACGTCATCCACGCGACATGCGGTGTTCGCTGTCCGCCAGACGGACCTCGGGGGCGGTGGGTGCCGCACGCCGGATACGGTGGAACCACCATGAGCGCTTCACAGACCTCGTCTTCCGACGTCCCTGCCGACGTCCCCACCCTCCTTGTGAAGATCTTCGGCAAGGACAGGCCTGGCATCACCGCCGGCCTCTTCGACACCCTCGCCGCCTACTCCGTCGACGTCGTCGACATCGAGCAGGTCGTCACCCGTGGCCGGATGGTGCTGTGCGCGCTCGTGACCGAGCCGCCCCCGGGCATCGAGGGAGATCTGCGGGCGACCGTCCACAGCTGGGCCGAGTCGATGAAGATGCAGGCGGAGATCATCTCCGGCCTCGGCGACAACCGGCCGCGCGGCCTGGGCCGCTCCCTGGTCACCGTCCTCGGGCACCCGCTCACCGCCGAGGCGACGGCCGCGATCGCCGCGCGGATCACGAAGACCGGCGGCAACATCGACCGTATCTTCCGGCTCGCCAAGTACCCCGTGACCGCCGTCGAGTTCGCCGTTTCCGGTGTGGAGACCGAACCGCTGCGCACCGCCCTGGTGACGGACGCGGCGAGGCTCGGTATCGACGTGGCGGTCGTCGCCGCCGGTCTGTACCGGCGCGCGCAGCGTCTGGTCGTCATGGACGTCGACTCGACGCTGATCCAGGACGAGGTCATCGAGCTGTTCGCCGCCCACGCCGGCTGCGAGGACAAGGTGGCCGAGGTGACGGCGGCCGCGATGCGCGGGGAGCTGGACTTCGAGCAGTCCCTGCACGCGCGCGTGGCGCTGCTGGAGGGGCTGGACGCCTCGGTCGTGGACAAGGTGCGCAGCGAGGTGCGGCTGACGCCGGGCGCCCGCACCCTGATCCGCACGCTCAAGCGGCTCGGCTATCAAGTCGGCGTCGTCTCGGGCGGATTCACCCAGGTCACGGACGATCTGAAGGAGCGGCTCGGGCTGGACTTCGCCCACGCCAACACCCTGGAGATCGTCGACGGCAGGCTGACGGGCAAGGTCACCGGCGAGATCGTCGACCGCGCGGGCAAGGCCCGGCTGCTGCGCCGGTTCGCGGCGGAGGCGGGCGTGCCGCTGTCGCAGACGGTGGCGATCGGTGACGGCGCCAACGATCTGGACATGCTGAACGCGGCGGGTCTCGGTGTCGCCTTCAACGCCAAGCCGGTGGTGCGCGAGGCCGCGCACGCCGCGGTGAACTTCCCCTTCCTGGACACGGTCCTGTACCTGCTGGGCGTCACGCGTGAGGAGGTCGAGGCGGCGGACACCCTCGACATCGTCTGATCCGCCCGCTCGACACCGTCGATCCGACAGGAGGGGCCCGGCGCCGCACCGGCGCCGGGCCTCTCTGTCACGCGGTCACACGGTCACACGGAGGTCGTCACTCGGCCGGCGCCCAGTAGTCCCGCAGCGTGGCCACGCCCGGCTCCAGGCTCTTCCACGGGCCGCCGAACGACAGCACGGCGAAGGCGGCGGCCGGGAACCCGCGGCGGGTCATGCGCTCCCTGGCGTCGTCCTCGCCCGAGCCCGCCAGGATGTCGGCGAGGCCCTGGATCCCGGGGTTGTGCCCGATCATGAGGACGTTCTGCGCGTCGTCGGGGGTCTCGTTGAGCAGGGCGATCAGCTCGCCGGGCGAGGCCTCGTAGATCCGCTCCTCGTAGACGGTTTTCGGCCGCTGCGGGAACTCCTGGACGGCGAGCTTCCAGGTCTCCCGGGTCCGGACCGCGGTGGAGCACAGCGCCAGGTCGAAGGCGATACCGGTGTCGGTCAGCCTGCGCCCGGCCTCCGCCGCGTCCATTCGGCCCCGGTCGGCGAGGGGACGCTCGTGATCGGTGACCTGTGGCCAGTCGGCTTTCGCATGGCGGAAGAGGACAATCCTGCGGGATTCTGCGACGCTCATGAGATCCAGCTTCGCATGAAACACGCCACCTGGCGCAGGGAGTTGACCACCGGCTTCGGCCGTGATCAGCGGGCTGTCAGCTGCTGGATACGCTCGAAGAGGTGGGTGATCACCGGCTCACCGGTGGCCGCGTGCGCCTCGGACGGGTTCAGGATCAGGGCGAGCAGTGCGGTGAAGGCGAGCACGGGCAGGGCGAGAGCCCACCAGGGCAGCCGGCCGGCGGCACCGGCCCGGGTCGCCGGGTGGGGCCGGGTGTGCGTAGGGGCCGACATGGGTGCCTCCGCTCTTCGAGTGGTCGGTGACCGTCTCGCGGTCACACACTCGAAGCTACGGAATCGGCGGCTGCCAACCCATCCGGTGATCCACCCACTTGACCCTGACCCTCACCCCCTAGGGGACAGGGGGGTTACCCCCACCACGGGCCGCGCGGGCGCCGGTCATGGCGAGGCGATGGTCGCAATGACGGCGATGACGATGAAGATCGCGAAGAAGGCGCCGAACACGAGCAGCATCTTCTTCTGACCGTGCTGGGGATTCGGGTCGAGCACTGGCATGGGGAAAGTGTCCCACCCCCCGCGCGTGCCGGATGCCCCGGGGGGACTCTCCACCACCGGGGCGTGGCTCAGCGGGCCGCCTCGTCCTCCACCGTGCGGTCGCGGCCGGCCAGGAAACCGACGGCCATCTGCGGGACCATCAGGGCGCTCATCAGCGCGATCGGCAGGCCCCAGCCGCCGCTGTGCTGGTAGAGGACGCCCACCAGGAGCGGTCCGGGGATGGAGATCAGGTAGCCGGTGCTCTGCGCGAACGCCGACAGCTGGACCACGCCCGGGCCGGTCCTGGCCCGCATGCCGACCATGGTCAGGGCGAGCGGGAAGGCGCAGTTGGCGACGCCGAGCAGGACGGCCCAGGCCCAGGCGCCGCCTGCGGGTGCGAGGTACAGCCCGGCATAGCCGGCGAGGCCGCACAGGCCCAGGGCGAGCACGATCGGGCCCTGGTGGGGCAGCCGGGTGGCCAGGCGGGGTATGACGAAGGCGAGGGGCACGCCCATCACCATGGTGACCGCCAGCAGCAGTCCCGCGGTGCCGGCGGACACACCGGCGTCCCGGAAGATCTGCGCCATCCAGCCCATGGTGATGTAGGCGGCGGTGGCCTGGAGCCCGAAGAAGACGGCCAGGGCCCAGGCGGTCCGGCTCCGTGCCATGCGCAGCCGAGGCGCCTCCACGCGCGCGTGCTCCGTCGGGGCCGGAGCCGGGCCCTGTGCCGGCGTCGCCGTCTCCGCGGCCTTCTCCCCCGTCCCGGGCGGCGTGACGTGTGTCCGGACGAAGGGCAGCCACGGCAGGACGGCCGCCACGGCGAGCCCCGCCCACAGGGCCAGGCCGGTCTGCCAGCTGCCGCCGAGGGCGTCGGTCAGGGGCACCGTGACCGCGGCCGCGAGGGCCGTGCCGAGGGCGAGGGCCATCGAGTACAGGCCGGTCATGGAACCCACGCGGTCGGGGAAGAAGCGCTTGACGATGACCGGCATCAGGACGTTGCTGACCGCGATGCCCATGAGGGCCAGGGCGCTCCCGGCCAGGAAGCCGGGCGTGCCGCCCGCGAACGGGCGTATCAGCAGGCCGGTGGCGATGGCGGCCATGCCGGCGCACACCACCGCGCCGGGCCCGAAGCGACGGGCGAGCCGCGGGGCCATGACGCCGAAGACGGCGAAGCACAGCGGCGGCACCGAGGTGAGCAGCCCGGCCACGCTGCCGCTCATGCCGAGCCCGTCGCGGACCTCCTCCAGGAGGGCGCCGAGGCTGGTGATGGCGGGGCGGAGGTTCAGCGCGGACAGCACGATGCCGAGGACGAGCAGTCGCATCGTCCACGCGCGCGGGGAGGCGCCGCCCGGGGTCCCGGGCTCGTGCGCGGCCGAGCTGCGTACGGTCGGGGGTGTCGTCGTCCGGGTTTCCTCACGAGGCATGAGACCCATCATAGAATCATAGGATGATTGACTGTCCACTCCCCGGCTGCCCCCGGGCGCCCCGGCCGTGCGAAGGTGTGCCATGCCCCTGAGCCATCCCCGTCGCTCGGCTCTGTCCGAGCAGGTCATCGCCGCGCTGCGGGCCCAGATCACCTCGGGCGAGTGGCCGGTCGGCTCCCGGATCCCGACCGAGCCGGAACTGGTCGAGCAGCTCGGTGTCGCCCGCAACACGGTCCGTGAGGCCGTCCGCGCCCTGTCGCACAACGGTCTGCTGGACATCCGCCAGGGTTCCGGCACGTACGTCGTGGCGACGAGCGAGCTGGCGGGCGTGATGCAGCGGCGGTTCGCCGAGGCCGACCCCCGGCACATCGCCGAGCTGCGCTCCACGCTGGAGTCGGCCGCCGCCCGGCTGGCCGCCGAGCGGCGTACGGAGAAGGACCTCAGGCAGCTCGACGCACTGCTGCTGCGGCGCGAGGAGGCATGGGAGTCGGGCGACAAGGAGGCGTTCGTGACCGCGGACGCGACCTTCCACCTGGCCGTCGTGTCGGCCTCCCACAACGACGTCATGACGGCCATGTACGCGGACCTGGGCGAGGTGCTGCGGGACTGGCTGCGCGATGACGTCGGCGAGAAGCTGACGCCGGAGACCTACATGGACCACGGGCGGCTGCTGGAGGCGATCCGCGCGGGCGAGGCGGACACGGCCGCCGCGGAGGCCGCCCGCTACCCGTTCCTGTGCCGCCTGGGCGGGATCAGCTCCCCCGCCGGTGGCTGACCCACGCGTCGCCGACCTCTTTCCAGCACCGTCCCGTCAGCCGCACGGTCTGCGCGGGACCTGCCTCGATCGGTGAGCTGTCGGTGTCGATGTCCCACCAGCGCGCGCACTCCACGTGCAGGCTCACACGGTCGGTCTCCGGGTAGGGGTTGTGGCAGTACGCGATCACCTTGGAGCCGGTCACGCGGATCCGGCACGCGGCGCCGAAGGGGTCCTCGGACTCGCGCTCGCCGGCCGGCACGCGCGCGTGGGGCACCGCCTCGTACGCCAGGGTCAGCACGAGCGCGACGGCGAGGGACACTGAGGCCGTTCGGCGGGACAAGCGCACAAGGAGACCTCCTCGGCCGTGCTGGGGAGGGGCTCGCGTGGTGAACGCGTACTCAAGAGTGCCCGGTCGCGGGCCCGTCCCGCCCGGCCGGCTGAGCCGAACGGGTGACGCCCCGCTCCCCGCGCGCTGCGGGGAACGGGGCGTCGGGACGTGCGGGAGATCAGGCGCCGATGGCGTGCAGACCGCCGTCCACGTGGACGATCTCGCCGGTCGTCTTCGGGAACCAGTCGCTCAGCAGGGCGACGACGCCGCGGCCGGCCGGCTCGGGGTCCTTCAGGTCCCACTCCAGCGGGGAGCGGTCGTCCCACACGGAGGCCAGCTCGCTGAAGCCCGGGATGGACTTGGCGGCCATGGAACCGAGCGGACCCGCCGAGACGAGGTTGCAGCGGATGTTCTGCTTGCCCAGGTCGCGGGCCATGTAGCGGCTGGTGGCCTCCAGGGCCGCCTTGGCCGGGCCCATCCAGTCGTACTGCGGCCAGGCGAACTGCGCGTCGAACGTCAGACCGACGACCGAGCCGCCGTTCTGCATGAGCGGCAGGCAGGCCATGGTGAGCGACTTCAGGGAGTACGCCGAGACGTGCATGGCCGTGGCGACCGACTCGAACGGCGTGTTGAGGAAGTTGCCGCCGAGGGCGTCCTGCGGGGCGAAGCCGATGGAGTGCACGACACCGTCGAGGCCGCCGAGCTCCTCGCCGACGAGGTCGGCGAGCCGCCCGAGGTGCTCGTCGTTCGTGACGTCCAGCTCGATGACCTTGGTGGGCTTGGGGAGCTTCTTGGCGATGCGCTCGGTCAGCGTAGGCCGCGGGAACGCGGTCAGGATGACCTCGGCGCCCTGCTCCTGGGCCAGCTTCGCGGTGTGGAAGGCGATGGACGCCTCCGTCAGCACACCGGTGATCAGGACGCGCTTGCCCTCGAGAATTCCGCTCATGGTGATCAGTGACCCATTCCCAGTCCGCCGTCTACGGGGATGACGGCTCCAGTGATGTACGAGGCGTCGTCCGAGGCGAGGAACCGCACCGTCGCGGCGACCTCCTCGGGCTGGGCGTACCGGCCGAGCGGGACCTGCTTCACGATGTTCTCGCGCTGCTCGTCGGTGAGCGCCTTGGTCATGTCCGTGTCGACGAAGCCGGGTGCGACGACGTTGAAGGTGAGGTTGCGCGAGCCCAGCTCACGGGCGAGGGAGCGCGCGAAGCCGACCAGGGCGGCCTTGGAGGCGGCGTAGTTCGACTGGCCGGGGCCGCCGTACAGGCCGACGACCGACGAGATGAGGACCACGCGGCCCTTCTTGGCGCGCAGCATGCCGCGGTTGGCGCGCTTGACGACGCGGAAGGTGCCGGTGAGGTTGGTGTCGATGACCGAGGTGAAGTCCTCCTCGGACATGCGCATCAGGAGCTGGTCCTTGGTGATGCCGGCGTTGGCGATGAGGACCTCGACGGGGCCGTGGGCCTCCTCGATCTCCTTGTAGGCCTGCTCCACCTGCTCGGCGTCGGTGATGTCGCATTTGACGGCCAGGCAGCCCAATTCGGTCAGGGCCGCCGGCGGCTCACCCGAGCGGTACGTGATGGCGACCTTGTCGCCGGCATCGGCGAAAGCGCGGGCGATGGCGAGGCCGATGCCCCGGTTGCCTCCGGTGACGAGAACCGAGCGGCTCAACGGATCACCCTTTCGATAGCGGTCTGAATACCCCGCCCGGGCGCCTGGACGACAGGCGGTGATGACAGGCGGCTTCCCCGAAAACCTATCGGTCCCGGCAGGCCCGCGGACAATCGGGCACCGACAGTGGCGTAGGGGACTACCTGTCGGGTCCCTACAGAAAGCCGCGAATCCGGCCCGGGAAACTCGTGGCCCGCTCGGGGGATGGGCGACATGATCGGAGCAGTCACGACGCACGGCGACCACGGTCACCTCGACAGAAAGAGACGGCGGTGCCTCATACCATCGACGAGGCCTTCACGGCCCTCCCCCTACGCCCCCTCGCCGACGCGGCCCTCGCACGCGCGCGTGCGCTCGGCGCCGAGCACGCGGACTTCCGGTTCGAGCGGGTGCGGGGCGCCTCCTGGCGGTTCCGGGACGCCAAACCCGCCGGGTCGTCGGACACCACCGACCTCGGGTACGCGGTGCGGGTGGTGCACGGCGGTACGTGGGGCTTCGCGTCCGGCGTCGACCTCACCCTGGACGCCGCGGCCAGAGTCGCCGGGCAGGCGGTGGCGATGGCGAAGCTGTCCGCCCAGGTGATCAAGGCGGCGGGGTCGGACGAGCGGGTCGAGCTGGCCGCCGAGCCGGTGCACTCGGACAAGACGTGGATCTCGTCGTACGAGATCGACCCCTTCTCCGTGCCCGACGAGGAGAAGGCCGGGCTGATCGCGGAGTGGAGCGCGCGGCTGCTGGCGGCCGACGGGGTCGACCATGTGGACTCCTCGCTGCTGACGGTCCACGAGAACAAGTTCTACGCCGACACCGCCGGGACCGTGACCACGCAGCAGCGGGTGCGGCTGCACCCGGTGTTCAACGCGGTGTCGGTGGACGAGTCGAGCGGCGAGTTCGACTCCATGCGCACCCTCGCGCCGCCGGTGGGACGCGGCTGGGAGTACCTGAGGGGCACCGGCTGGGACTGGGAGGGCGAGCTGGAGCGGATCCCGGAGCTGCTCGCCGAGAAGATGCGCGCGCCGAGCGTGCGCCCTGGCCTGTACGACCTGGTCGTCGACCCGTCCAACCTGTGGCTGACCATCCACGAGTCCATCGGGCACGCCACCGAGCTCGACCGGGCGCTCGGCTACGAGGCCGCCTACGCCGGCACCTCCTTCGCCACGTTCGACCAGCTGGGCAAGCTGCGCTACGGCTCCGAGCTGATGAACGTCACCGGCGACCGCACCGCCGAGCACGGCCTGGCCACCATCGGCTACGACGACGAGGGCGTCGCGGGCCAGTCCTGGGACCTGGTCAAGGACGGCACGCTCGTCGGTTACCAGCTGGACCGGCGGATCGCGAAGCTGACCGGCTTCGAACGGTCCAACGGCTGCGCCTACGCCGACTCCCCCGGGCACGTGCCGGTGCAGCGCATGGCCAACGTGTCGCTGCGGCCGGACCCGGCGGGGATGTCGACCGAGGATCTGATCGGGGGCGTGGAGCGCGGCATCTACGTCGTCGGTGACCGGTCCTGGTCGATCGACATGCAGCGCTACAACTTCCAGTTCACCGGGCAGCGCTTCTACCGCATCGAGAACGGGCGGCTCGCCGGGCAGCTGCGCGATGTCGCCTACCAGGCGACGACCACCGACTTCTGGGGGTCGATGTCCGCGGTGGGCGGGCCGCAGACCTATGTGCTCGGCGGTGCCTTCAACTGCGGCAAGGCCCAGCCGGGTCAGGTCGCGGCCGTCTCCCACGGCTGCCCCTCGGCCCTCTTCAAGGGCGTCAACATCCTCAACACGACCCAGGAGGCCGGTCGATGAACATCAGCTGCAGCATCGGCTGGGGGTCCGGGGGTTACCCCCCGGGTAAGCACAGTCTCAACACGACCCAGGAGGCCGGTCGATGAGCGCGCGTTCCAGCAAGCCGCACGAGGTCGTCGAGCGCGCCCTCGAACTGTCCCGGGCGGACGGCTGTGTCGTCATCGCCGACGAGCAGTCCACCGCCAACCTGCGCTGGGCGGGCAACGCGCTCACCACGAACGGCGTCACGCGCGGGCGCACGCTCACCGTCGTCGCCACCGTCGACGGCAAGGAGGGCACCGCTTCCGGGGTCGTGTCACGGTCCGCCGTCACCCCCGACGAGCTGGAGCCCCTGGTGCGGGCCGCCGAGGCCGCCGCGCGCGGAGCCGGGCCCGCCGAGGACGCCCAGCCGCTGGTCGCGGACGTGGCGCAGTCGCCGGAGTTCACGGAGGCGCCCGTCGAGACCTCCTCGGCCGTGTTCGCCGACTTCGCTCCGGCGCTCGGCGAGGCCTTCGCACGCGCGCGTGCGTGCGGCCGCGAGCTGTACGGCTTCGCCAATCACGAGCTGGTGTCCTCGTACGTCGGCACGTCCACGGGGCTGCGGCTGCGGCACGACCAGCCGAACGGGACGCTGGAGCTGAACGCCAAGTCGCCGGACCGGACCCGGTCCGCGTGGGCCGGTCGCTCCACGCGGGACTTCAAGGACGTCGACCCTGCGGCCCTGGACGCGGAGCTGGCGGTGCGCCTCGGGTGGGCCGAGCGGCGCGTGGAGCTGCCCGCCGGGCGCTACGAGACGCTGCTGCCGCCGACGGCCGTGGCGGACCTGCTGATCTACCAGATGTGGTCGGCGTCGGGCCGGGACGCGGTCGAGGGCCGCACGGTGTTCTCCAAGCCGGGCGGGGGCACGCGGGTCGGCGAGAGGCTCACCGACCTGCCGCTGACCCTTCGCAGCGACCCGAACGAGCCCGGCCTGGAGTCGGCGCCCTTCGTGATCGCGCACTCCTCCGGGGGCGATCAGTCGGTGTTCGACAACGGGCTGCCGCTGGCGCCCACCGAATGGATGCGCGAGGGCGAGCTGCGGCACCTGACGACCAGCCGGCACAGCGCAGGCCTGACCGGCCTGCCGGTGGCGCCGGGCATCGACAACATCGTCTTGGACGGGGGCGAGGACCGGTCCCTGGACGAGATGGTCGCGAACACCGGGCGCGGGCTGCTGCTGACCTGCCTGTGGTACATCCGCGAGGTCGACCCGGCGACGCTGCTGCTGACGGGCCTGACCCGGGACGGCGTCTACCTCGTGGAGAACGGCGAGGTGACGGGCGAGGTGAACAACTTCCGGTTCAACGAGTCGCCGGTCGGGGTGCTGGGCCGGGCCACGGAGGCCGGGCGGACCGAGAAGACGCTGCCCAGGGAGTGGAGCGACTGGTTCACCAGGGCGGCCATGCCCGCGCTGCGGGTCCCGGATTTCAATATGAGCTCTGTCAGTCAGGGCGTATAACCTCGTAGTCGGCTGTCACCCGACTGCCCGAAGATCATCGAGGAGACACGAGAACCGTGACGGACATCGTCGACGAGCTGAAGTGGCGCGGGCTGTTCGCCCTGTCCACCGACGAGGACGCTTTGCGCAAGGCGCTCGCGGACGGTCCCGTCACGTTCTATTGCGGCTTCGACCCGACGGCGCCGTCGCTGCACGTGGGGCACCTGGTGCAGGTGCTCACCGTGCGCCGCCTCCAGCAGGCCGGTCACCGGCCGCTGGCGCTGGTCGGCGGTGCCACGGGCCTGATCGGCGACCCGCGCCCGACCGCGGAGCGCACGCTGAACGACCCGGAGACGGTCACCGGCTGGGTCGCCAAGCTGCGCGCCCAGATCGAGCCGTTCCTGGACTTCGAGGGCGAGAACGCGGCCGTCATGGTCAACAACCTCGACTGGACGGAGAACCTCTCCGCGATCGAGTTCCTCCGCGACATCGGCAAGCACTTCCGCGTCAACAAGATGCTGACGAAGGACTCCGTGGCCCGGCGCCTGGAGTCCTCCGAGGGCATCAGCTACACGGAGTTCAGCTACCAGCTCCTGCAGGGCATGGACTTCCTGCAGCTGTACCGCCGCTACGGCTGCACGCTCCAGCAGGGCGGCAGCGACCAGTGGGGCAACCTCACGGCAGGCCTGGACCTGATCCACCGCCTGGAGCCGGGCGCGACCGTGCACGCGCTGGCGACGCCGCTGATGACCAAGGCGGACGGCACCAAGTTCGGCAAGACCGAGGGCGGCGCCGTCTGGCTCGACCCGGAGATGACGACGCCGTACGCGTTCTACCAGTTCTGGCTGAACGTGGACGACCGGGACATCTCCAAGTACATGCGCATCCTGTCCTTCCGCTCCCGTGCGGAGCTGGAGGAGCTGGAGCGGCAGACCGAGGAGCGTCCGCAGGCCCGGGCCGCGCAGCGGGCGCTGGCCGAGGAGCTGACGACACTGGTGCACGGCGCCGGCCAGACGGCCGCCGTGATCGCCGCGTCCAAGGCCCTCTTCGGGCAGGGCGAGCTGGCGGAGCTCGACGAGAGGACGCTGGCGGCGGCCCTGTCGGAGGTGCCGCACATCCAGGTGGCCGAGCTCGGCCCGGCCGTGGACCTGTTCGCCGAGGTCGGTCTGGTGGCCAGCAAGTCGGCCGCGCGCCGCACGGTCAAGGAGGGCGGCGCCTACGTGAACAACGTCAAGGTCGCCGGCGAGGACGCCGTCCCCGCGAAGGAGGACCTGCTGCACGGCCGCTGGCTGGTGCTGCGCCGGGGCAAGAAGAACCTGGCCGCGGTCGAGGTCACGGGCGGCTGAGCGCGCGACGGTGAAGGGGGGCGGTCTCCGTTTTCGGAGGCCGTCCCCTTCGCCGTGCGCCCCCTTATGCCCTGCTTCTGTCTCCTCTGGCCACCGTCCAGGCCCGGTCGCCCAGACCTACGAGGATGATCGCCATGACCAGCTGGAAGACGTGCCGCCACCAGTCGATTCCCGATGTGGCGTCGACGCCGGCCGCCCGGGCGATGGCGTTGCCGGCGATGCCGCCGATCATGCCCAGGATGACGGTCAGCCACAGGGGAAGATGTTGCTTGCCCGGAATGATCGCCTTCGCGATCAGGCCGAGTACCAGTCCTACGATGATCGCCCACAACCAGCCCATCGCTGCCTCCTCGTGCGGCTCGACGTGAGCACTACGGCCAGTGTCGGCCCAGTTGCCGTACGCCGCATGCCGACGCGGACCGTACGCGGGACGGCGCAGGCTCTTCGCCTTGGCGGTGCGCGACCCGGGCTCGTGGCCGGCGCAGCCGCGGCGTAACGTAAGAGCTGTCCTGGTCGGGTTCCCCGGCCGGCCGAGGACGGCTACGGGGCGGGGAGAGTCCGATACGGGCGGATGGTGGAATGCGATGCGGAAGCAGCATGGCGGCGGCAACGTCCAGGTTTTCCGGATCACCGGCGCCCGGACGGGACTTCAGGAGGACGTACGCGGGCGGCAGCGCCGGTACGTGATCTCGATGACGGTCCGCACGATCTCGGTGATCCTCGCGGCCACCCTGTGGAACGTCGAACGGCACGTCGCCATCGTGGCGTTGGTGCTAGGGCTGGTGCTGCCGTACATCGCGGTGGTGATCGCGAACGCCGGGCGTGAGAACGCGCCGTCTCTGCCGTCGACGTTCGTGGTGTCGCAGTCGCGTCCGATGATCGGCCCGTCGGACCCGGGTGACCGGTCGGGAGAACCGGTTGCGGAAGACGCCGTGTCCGGGCCGGGGACGGGTGCGCGGAGCGAACCGCACGAGCCGTAGGGGCACCCGGCGGGAGACGCGGGCGAGCACGGAAGATCGGGAAGGGAAGTCAGCTTCCCGCCAAGCTCAAGAAAAGCTCAGATCAATCATGTTGTTCCAGTGCCGGGGTCGGGGTTACCCGTGACATACTTCGTACGCGCTCCGCATCCCCCGTCGGAGCGACGGACCGACGCCGGGCAGCTCCCCCCGTGGCTGCTCGGCGTCGCCTTTTCTGTGAGACGAAAGCTGTGAGTGACGAGACGCCCATCTGTTCCGCGAAGGGCTGCCGTGTCGACGCCGTGTGGGTGCTGGCGTGGAACAACCCGAAGATCCATACGCCGGAGCGGCGCAAGACGTGGCTGGCCTGTGAGGAGCATCGCGAGCATCTGTCGCAGTTCCTCGGGGTGCGGGGGTTCTTGAAGGAAGTGGTGCTTCTGAAGGACTGGGAAGCGCAGGACGTGTGACGCTCTCGGGTGCGGGTGCGTTGTGGCTGGTCGCGCAGTTCCCCGCGCCCCTGAGGGCGATGCGCTAACCCCCGATCGCCGACATCGGCCGGTCCGGCTGTACGAACGTCGGGTCGTCCAGGCCCGCTCCCGCCTTCTTGCCCCACATCGCCAGGCGCCAGATGCGGGCGATCTCCTCGTCCGGTGCGCCGGAGCGCAGGGCGGCGCGCAGGTCTGTCTCCTCCTGGGCGAACAGGCAGGTGCGGACCTGTCCGTCGGCCGTGAGGCGGGTGCGGTCGCAGGCCGAGCAGAAGGGGCGCGTGACGGAGGCGATGACGCCGACCACATGCGGGCCGCCGTCGACGAGCCAGCGCTCCGCGGGGGCCGAGCCGCGCTTCTCCTCGCCCTCGGCGGTCAGCTCGAAGCGGGTGCGCAGGGAGGTCAGGATGTCGCCGGCGGTGATCATGCCGTCGCGCTTCCAGCCGTGCTGGGCGTCGAGCGGCATCTGCTCGATGAAGCGCAGCTCGTAGTCGTGCTCCACGGCCCAGGCCAGCAGGTCGGGGGCCTCGTCGTCGTTGAGCCCCGGCATCAGGACGGAGTTGACCTTGACCGGGGTCAGGCCCGCGTCGCGGGCGGCGTCCAGGCCCTCGATGACGTCCTTGTGGCGGTCGCGGCGGGTGAGGGTCTTGAAGACGTCCGGCCGGAGGGTGTCGAGGGAGACGTTGACCCGGTCCAGGCCCGCGTCCTTCAGGGCGGTGGCCGTGCGCTTGAGGCCGATGCCGTTGGTGGTCAGCGACATCTGCGGGCGGGGTTCCAGGGCGGCGACGCGCTCGACGATGCCGACCAGACCCGGGCGCAGCAGGGGCTCGCCGCCGGTGAAGCGGACCTCCTCGATCCCGAGGGACGTGACCGCGATGTCGATCAGGCGGACGATCTCGTCGTCGGTGAGCAGGTCCGGCTTGGCCAGCCACTGCAGGCCCTCCTCGGGCATGCAGTACGTACAGCGCAGGTTGCACCGGTCGGTCAGCGAGACCCTCAGGTCGGTGGCCACCCGGCCGTAGGTGTCGATGAGCACGTGGGCCCCCTCCCTCGTCGCGGATCGTGCCCGGAGCACTGGTTCTCCGACACCTGTGAGCCTACGTGACCCCACCGACATCGCCACAGACCCGATCCCACGACGCGGGACGCGGCCGCGCCGCAGGGACCTGGAGGTTCCTACGAGACGGCCGCGCGGGAGGGGTCGTGCTCAGTGGGCTCCGGTGCCGGTCAGGGACCGGACCTCCAGCTCCGCGTACTTCTTGGCGTCGGGCTCCTCCTTGGACAGGACCGTGCCGAGCCAGCCCATGAGGAAGCCGAACGGGATGGAGATGATGCCCGGGTTCTTCAGCGGGAACCAGGCGAAGTCGACCTCGGGGAACATCGCCTTGGGGTCGCCGGAGACGACGGGCGAGAACAGCACCAGGCCGACGGCGACGATCAGACCGCCGTAGATCGACCACAGGGCGCCCTGGGTGGTGAACCGCTTCCAGAACAGGCTGTAGAGGATCGTCGGCAGGTTGGCGGAGGCGGCGACCGCGAAGGCGAGGGCGACCAGGCCGGCCACGTTCAGGTCGCGGGCCAGGGCGCCCAGGCCGATGGAGACGACGCCGATGAGGACCGTCGCCCAGCGGGCCGCGCGGACCTCCTCGGCGCCGGAGGCCTTCCCCTTGCGGATGACGTTGGCGTAGATGTCGTGCGCGAAGGACGACGACGAGGCCAGGGTGAGGCCGGCCACGACGGCGAGGATGGTCGCGAAGGCGACCGCCGAGATCGTGGCGAGCAGGATCGCACCCCAGGTCGAGTCGACACCGCCGAGGTGCAGGGCGAGCAGGGGTGCCGCCGTGTTGCCGGACGGGTTGGAGGCGATGATCTCCTCCTGCGAGATGAGCGCGGCGGCGCCGAAGCCCAGCGCGATCGTCATCAGGTAGAAGCCGCCGATGATGCCGATCGCCCAGTTCACGGACTTACGGGCGGCCTTGGCGTCGGGCACCGTGTAGAAGCGGATCAGGATGTGCGGCAGGCCGGCGGTGCCGAGCACCAGGGCGATGCCCAGGGAGATGAAGTCCAGCTTGGAGGTGCCGGTCGCGCCGTACTGCAGGCCGGGCTCCAGGAAGGCGGCGCCCTTGCCGCTGTTCTCGGCGGCGGTCCCGAGCAGGTCGGAGATGTTGAAGTTGAACTTCAGCAGCACCAGGAAGGTGATCAGGATGGTGCCGCCGATGAGCAGCACGGCCTTGATCATCTGGACCCAGGTGGTGCCCTTCATGCCGCCGATGGAGACGTAGACGATCATCAGGATGCCGACGAGGGCGACGATGAGGATCTTGCCCGCGTCGGTGGTGATGCCGAGCAGCAGCGAGACGAGGACGCCCGCTCCGGCCATCTGGGCCAGCAGGTAGAAGATCGACACCACGATCGTGGAGGTGCCGGCGGCGGTGCGGACCGGGCGCTGGCGCATGCGGTACGCGAGGACGTCGCCCATGGTGTAGCGGCCGGAGTTGCGCAGCGGCTCGGCCACCAGGAGCAGGGCCACGAGCCAGGCGACCAGGAAGCCGATGGAGTAGAGGAAGCCGTCGTAGCCGAAGAGGGCGATGGCGCCCGCGATGCCGAGGAAGGACGCGGCGGACATGTAGTCGCCGGAGACGGCGAGGCCGTTCTGGAAGGCGCTGAACTGGCGGCCGCCGGCGTAGAAGTCGGCGGCGTCCTTGGTCTGGCGGCCCGCCCAGATGGTGATGCCGAGGGTCGCGACGACGAACAGCGCGAACAGGGTGATGATCAGCGGGCGGTGCTCGCTGGCCTCGTTCGCGGCGATGAAGTTCTGCTGGGCGAGGAAGGTCTGCTGTACGGGGCTCATGCGCCGCTCTCCATCCGGGTCTTGATGGCCTCGGCCTTGGGGTCGAGCTTCGCGGCGGCGTGCCGCGAGTACCACCAGGCGATGAGGAACGTGGTGACGAACTGGGCGACGCCGAGGACGAAGGCGACGTTGATGTTGCCGAACAGCTTGGTGCCCATGAAGCCGCCCGCGTAGTTCGAGAGCAGGACGTACAGCAGGTACCAGGCGATGAAGCCGACGGTCAGAGGGAAGGCGAAGGAGCGGTAGGAGCGGCGCAGTTCACCGAACTCCGCGCTCTCGTGCACCTCGGCGAACTCCTCGGGTGAGGGGAGCTTGTGTTGCTCTTTCGAGGGGGGCGGTGCGTCGGTGGCCACGGAGTCTCCTCGCAAGGACGGCAGCGGTTGGGAACGTGGGCGGAGGCGCGTGTCCTCGCGCTCCTTGTTCAACGTCACGGCGGCGCGTGAGAACCGGTTCAAAAGCCCGGCGTTGTTTCCGAAGTCGTTTCGACAAAGCGTTGCTGGCCAGCGAGAGGCCGGGATAGCTTCACCCTGCACCACGTCATGTACCTGCCCGGGCACCACCTGTGCCCCGGGCCGGTTTCGTTTCCGGAGGATGTGGAGACCCCATGTCTCACTCGCGTTCCAGACGCCGGCTCGCTCTCGCCGTGCCCGTCGTGCTGTCCCTGACCGCCTCGCTGGGCTTCCTGCCCGCCGCCGCGTCGGCGGCCCCGCAGGCGGAGTCGGCCACCCGTACGACGGACGCGCCGAAGCTGGCGTACGTCGTCAACACCAAGGTGGACCGCCACACGATCGCCTCGGTGAAGAAGGCGATCGGGAAGGCCGACGGCTCGGTCGTGGCCACCTACGAGCGGATCGGCGTGCTCGTCGTCCACTCCTCGAACCCCGACTTCGCCAAGACGATCCGCAAGGCCCGCGGGGTGCAGTCCGCCGGCGCGACGCGGACCACGCCGCTGACCGCCGCGGGGACGAAGGAGGAGGGCGCGGTCGAATATCTGACGGCGGCCCAGGCGAAGCGCACCGAGGCCGCCTCGGCGACGACAGCCGAGAGCGAGCCCCTCGAGGCGGACCAGTGGGACCTGCGCGCGATCGGCGCCGACAAGGCCGCATCGATCAACCCGGGCAGCCGCAAGGTGACCGTCGCCGTGATCGACACCGGTGTGGACGACACCCACCCCGACATCGCCCCGAACTTCTCCGCGTCGCAGTCCGCCAACTGCGCCGGCGGCAAGCCCGACACCAGCGAGGGCGCCTGGCGGCCGTACACGCCCGAGGACTACCACGGCACGCATGTCGCCGGTGAGATAGCCGCCGCCCGCAACGGCATAGGCGTCGCGGGCGTCGCTCCCGGCGTGAAGGTGTCCAGCATCAACGTGACCGACCGGGCGAACGGCCTCTTCTACCCGGAGAGCGTCGTCTGCGCGTTCGTGTTCGCCGCCGACCACGGCGTCGAGATCACGAACAACAGCTACTACGTCGACCCGTGGCTGTACAACTGCATGGACGACCCGGACCAGCGGGCCATCGTCGACGCGGTCAACCGGGCGCAGCTGTACGCCCAGAAGAAGGGCACGCTGAACGTCGCCGCGGCGGGCAACTCCAACCACGACCTCGACTCGGACGCGATCGTCGACGACTCCAGCCCGGACGACTCCACCCCGGTCGAGCGCACCATCGACCCGCACGAGTGCTTCGACGTGCCGAACCAGCTGCCGGGTGTCGTCACGGTGAGCTCGACGGGCGTCGACAACGTCAAGTCGTACTTCTCGACGTACGGCAAGGGCGTCGTGGACGTCGCCGCGCCGGGCGGTGACCGCCGCTACCAGATCCCGGACACGCCGTCGAAGGACGGCCGCATCCTGTCCACCCTGCCGAACGGCCAGTGGGGCTTCCTGCAGGGCACCTCGATGGCCTCGCCGCACGCCTCCGGCGTCGCCGCGCTGCTGAAGTCCAAGCACCCCTGGGCGTCTCCGGCCCAGCTGCAGGCGCTGCTGAAGGCGCAGGCCGACGAGACCGCCTGCCCCGCCTCCTACGACCAGGACGGCGACGGCACGCAGGACGCGGTCTGCAAGGGCGGCAAGCACGTCAACGGCTTCTACGGCCACGGCATCGTCAACGCGCTGCGCGCGGTCAAGTGACCCGTCCCGCCACCGAGACCTCCGCAAGATCAGCTCGTACCGTGAACGAACTGGAGACACCATGACTGCGTCGTACGCGCGCTACCGTCGCGCCGTCGCGATCCCGGCCGGGATGGCCATGGCCACGGCCCTGGCGTTCCTGCCGAACACCGCGGCCACGGCCGCCGAGGACGTCACCGCTCCCACCGCGGCCGAGGCGACCCCGCTCAGCTACGTCGTCAACGTCAAGCCGGGGCACGGCACTTCGGCGCATGTGAAGAAGGCCGTCGCCAAGGCGGGCGGCACGATCGTGACGTCGTACGACCAGATCGGCGTGATCGTCGTCCACTCCGCGAACGCCGACTTCGCCAAGACGATCCGCAAGGTGCGCGGCGTGCAGTCGGCGGGGGCCACCCGCACCGCGCCGCTGCCCTCGGCGTCGACGGGCGACCTGGGCGCGCCGAAGGTGCTGAGCGCGGCCGAGGTCGCCGCGGCGGACGCCCCGGCCGGGCAGGACCCGCTGCAGCCCCAGCAGTGGGACCTGCCCGCCATCAAGGCGGACAAGGCGCACGAGAAGACGCTGGGCAGCAAGAAGGTCACGGTCGCCGTGATCGACACCGGTGTGGACGACACCCACCCCGACATCGCGCCCAACTTCGACCGCAAGGCGTCGGTCAACTGCGTGTCGGGCAAGCCGGACACGGCCGACGGGGCCTGGCGGCCGGGCGCCGCGGAGAGCCCGCACGGCACCCACGTCGCCGGTGAGATAGCCGCCGCCAAGAACGGCGTCGGCATGACCGGTGTCGCGCCCGGGGTGAAGGTCTCCGGCATCAAGGTGTCCAACCCGGACGGCTTCTTCTACACGGAGGCCGTGGTCTGCGGCTTCGTGTGGGCGGCCGAGCACGGGGTCGACGTGACGAACAACAGCTATTACACGGACCCCTGGTACTTCAACTGCAAGAACGACCCGGACCAGAGGGCGCTCGTGGACGCCGTCACCCGGGCCTCGCGGTACGCGGAGAAGAAGGGCGCGGTCAACGTCGCCGCGGGCGGCAACGAGAACTACGACCTCGCCTCCGACGAGATCACCGACCCGTCGTCCCCGAACGACAGCACGCCGGGCGACCGGGTCGTCGACCCCTCGAAGTGCCTCGACATCCCGACCCAGCTGCCGGGTGTCGTTACGGTCGCCTCGACGGGCGCGAAGGGCATCAAGTCGTCCTTCTCCAACTACGGCCTGGGCACCATCGACATAGCCGCCCCGGGCGGTGACTCGACCGCCTACCAGAAGCCCGAGGCGCCGGCCACGAGCGGCCTCATCCTGGGCACGCTGCCGGGCGGCAAGTGGGGTTACATGGCCGGTACGTCGATGGCGTCCCCGCACGTCGCGGGCGTCGCCGCGCTCATCAAGTCGACGCACCCGTACGCCTCCCCCGCGCTGGTGAAGGCCCTGCTGTACACGGAGGCGGACGCCACGCCGTGCACGGACCCGTACGACATCAACGCCGACGGCAAGATCGACGCCGTGTGCGAGGGCTCCAAGAACCGCAACGGCTTCTACGGCTGGGGCATCGCGGACGCGCTGGACGCGGTCACCAAGTAGAGCTCGTGTGAGAACGGAACGGGCCGGGCAGGGGCACCTGTCCGGCCCGTTCCTTGTCTGCGACGGGATTCCTTGTCATGGACGTGGCGCGGCTCGGTCCGGGCCGAAGGAGCCGAAGCCGCCCAAGGAGGTGGCGATACCCCTGCGGTCCTACCGGGGGGGCGGGTGGTACGTCGCCGAGGTCGCGCTCGCGCAGGGATGGGAGCCGCGGCCGGCGGACCAGGACAAGGAGGTGCGGCTGCGGTGGCCACCGCGTCCCGGGCCGGTTGAGGCCCTTCGGCTGACTTGCCCGGTCGTGTGGAGGTTGGTGAAGATCCTGGGGTGACTTCGCCAAGACCCGTACCCCGGGTGACCGATTCGCGCGGGCCGCTGCGGCCCACAGGTGCGGGCCGCGCCGTCGCCGTCCTGGTGCTGGTGGCACTGGCCGCGGTGATCCCGCTGCTCGGCCCGTCCGCCGCGCTGCACGGCACCGGGGAGGCCGAGGCGCCCGGCGCCGGCGGCATAGCCCTGCTCCGCACGGTGCTGTTCGCGGCGCTGTGCATACCCGTCGGCGAACTGTTCGTGAACCGCCTGGCGCGGTCGCTGCCCCGCACGGCGGCCGCTCCCCCGGCCCTGCCCCGCACTTGGTCCCCGCTCGCGGCCGGCGCCGGTTTCCTGGCCGCCCTCGGACTCGCCGCGGTCGTGGCCACCGGCAATCTCGTGCCGGGCGACGGGGCGGACATCGACGTCGGGGGTCTCCACGCCTCCCGGGACGGCAAGCTCGCCCTGCTGCAGGTCAACGCGTTCCTGGTGGCAGGTCTGT
Organism: Streptomyces sp. NPDC002130; assembly: GCF_040296465.1. Taxonomy (NCBI): domain Bacteria; kingdom Bacillati; phylum Actinomycetota; class Actinomycetes; order Kitasatosporales; family Streptomycetaceae; genus Streptomyces; species Streptomyces sp. NPDC002130. The sequence continues at coordinate 40,611 of NZ_JBEOXI010000004.1, read as the reverse complement.
GCGCCGTGTCACGCCGGCCGGTCACGCAGGTGTGGCCGCTGGCCGCCGTGGTCGTCGCCGAGGCGCTGCGCGCACACCCCACCACCGAGCACACTCCGCTGACCGGCGCCGGGCTGACGCTCGTTCATCTGACCTGTGCGGCGCTGTGGGCGGGCGGCCTGCTGCACGCGCTGCGCGTCCTGCGGCTGTGGTCCGATCGGCACGACCAGGCGGCGGGCGCGGCCCTGCTGGGTCTCTACGCGCGCGTGGCGGTCGTCCTGCTCGCCGCCATCACCGCGACGGGTGTGTGCAGTTCCCTGCGCCGGATGCCGCCGGAGACGATCCTGGAACAGCTGACCGGGACGGCGTACGGGCGTGCGCTGCTCGCCAAGGTGCTGCTCGTGGCGGTCGTCGCCGCCCTCGCGGTGTGGGCCCGGCGACGGCTGCGCCGGGCGGCCGACCCGCTGACCGCGTGTGCGCCGGCCCGGGCGGAGGTCGTCGCCCTGGGCCTGGCGGTCGCGGTGTCCGGGGTCCTGACGGCGCTTCCGGTGCCCATCCGCTGGTGACGCCGGTGTCTTTCCGGCCGCGGTACCGGTGAGCTCGCGTGTTCCACTGTCGCGCGTTGGCCTGTCCTCACCTGCGTGCTGTCCGGCGCGATCGCCGACGCTTCTCAGACGGCGCGCATCTCGCCGTACGTGGCGGCCGGTGCCCTGCGTGCGTCGAGCGCCCCGAGCGTGCCGACCGTCAGCAGGGTCTGCGCGGCGATGTACGTGAGCATGATCCAGAAGTCCGGCGCGGGCAGCTGCGGCCACTCGGCCACACCGGTCGCTATGAGCGTGTCGGACAGCAGGAACAGCGCCCCGCCGAGCCCTGCGAAGAGACCGAGCCGGATGGCGGACCGGTATGCCATGGCGGTGAGCAGGAGGCTGTAGCCGGCGACGGGCAGGCGCAGTTCCGCGGGCAGGTCCGGCCAGAGCAGCACGACGGTCGTCACGAGGGCGGCGGCGTAGCCGAGGGCCAGGACGCCCGCACGCGCGCGTGGGACCGCGTTCCGGCTGCCGTACGTCGTGAAGAGCAGGAGGTAGCAGACGTGGCCCGCCGCGAAGGAGACCATGCCCGCGAGGAAGGCCGGCTCGGCGTCCGACAGCAGCAGGACGTCACCGCCCCAGCCGAACAGCAGGGCGGCCAGGAGCGGCCGGGGCGCCTTGCGCTGGGCGGCCCACAGGGCCAGCAGCGGCATCAGCAGGGGCTTGGCGACGGTGTGCCCGGCGTCGGCACCGGTCGCGAGGCAGACGAGGTCGACGGCGACGGCGAGGCCGAAGGCGACCAGGAGGAGACGCGAGGGGTTCACGCCGACGTGCTCTTCCCGACCGGGGCGGTCCCGGCGACGGGGACGGCGTCCGGGACGGGGACGGCGTCGGCGACCGGCAGGGCCTCGGCGAGGGACACGGACTCGGGGTCCGGGGCGCTCTCGGAAACCGGCCCCCTCTCGGAAACCGGCGTGCCCTCAGGCACCGGCGTGGTCGCCGCGGCCGGGGACGGAGCCGATGCGGCGGCCGGTGACGCAGCTGGCGCGGCGGCCGGGGACGGAGTCGGCGCGGGGGCCGGTCCCGGACCCCAGCCCGGCCCCCGGAACACGCGTCCCGCACGCTCACGCCAACTGCGTGCCGCTCTCAGGTCCTTGGCGATGGCCACGTACTCGTGCGTGGCCACCATGAACAGGTTGTACGTGGTGATGTTCTTGGTCAGCCCGTACCGGGGCCGCTCGGTCTCCGCGACGAACGACCCGAACAGCCGGTCCCAGACGATGAGGATGCCGCCGAAGTTGCGGTCCAGATAGCCGAGCTGGGAGGCGTGGTGGACGCGGTGGTGCGAGGGGGTGTTGAAGACGAACTCGAACCAGCGGGGCATCTTGTCGATGCGCTCGGTGTGGATCCAGAACTGGTAGACGAGGTTCGCCGAGGAGCAGAACGCGAGCGCGGCGGGGTGCACGCCGGCGACGATGAGGGGGACGTAGAACGGCCACACCGTCAGGGACGTCCAGGGCTGGCGCAGCGCGGTGGTGAGGTTGAACTTCCGGCTGGAGTGGTGGACGACGTGGCAGGCCCACAGGATGCGGATGACGTGATGGCCGCGGTGGGACCAGTAGTAGAAGAAGTCCTGCGCGAGCAGCATCAGCGGGACGGTCCACCAGAGCACGGGCACGCGCAGCGGCGTGAGTTCGTAGAGGGCCGTGTAGATCGCCAGAATCGGGATCTTCCATACGAAGTCGAAGGCCAGGCTGCCGAGCCCCATGCCGACGCTCGTCGCGGCGTCCTTCGCCTCGTAGCCCTCCGCGTCCTCGTCGGGATGGAGGCGGTAACTCACCATTTCGACCACGGTGAGCAGCACAAAGGCGGGGACGGACCACAGCACGACATCGGGCAGGTTCGGCATGCAAGCACCGTAGGACCGGAGTCCCGCCCCCGGCCAGACGTTGTTACCCACAAGTATTACCGACGGTACGCGCTTGCTTCTTGGCGATCTCCGCCAATCCGGAACGGGGCGAATTCAGACGTCGGAGGGGCGAGACGCCCGGCTGATCGACTGAGGACCGATCAGACGTACACCCCTCGAACGGACAGACCGGACAACACGCCTGAGGGGGTGTCGGAAGAGGCCGGGCGGCACACCTGACGGACGGCGGTGTCAGTCGCGGCCCGTATCCTCAGTGACCATGCTGGAAGACCTGACGACCGCAGTGTTCTCGGCCACGCCGTGGCCGGCCGCGTATCCCAAGGGGTACGCGGTCGTTGACGTGGAGACCACGGGCCTGGCCCGGGACGACCGCATCATCTCCGCGGCGGTCTACCGGCTGGACGAGCGCGGCGAGGTCGAGGACCACTGGTACACGACGGTCAACCCCGAGCGCGACCCGGGCCCCGTGTGGATCCACGGACTGACGAGCGAGGCGCTCGAGGGGGCGCCCCTCTTCCCGGACATCGCCGAAGAGTTCACGTCCCGGCTGGCGGGGCGGGTGCTCGTCGCCCACAACGCCGTCTTCGACTGGCAGATGATCGCCCGGGAGTACGCGCGTGCCGAGCGCGAGGCACCGGTGCGGCAGCGGCTGTGCACCATCGCGCTCTCCAAGGAACTCGGGCTGCCGTTGCCCAACCACAAGCTGGAGTCCCTCGCGGCGCACTTCGGCGTCGTCCAGCAGCGGGCGCACCACGCCCTGGACGACGCGCGCGTGCTGGCGGAGGCGTTCCGGCCGAGCCTGCGGGCGGCGGCGGCGAACAACGTACGGCTGCCGCTGCACGAGTGCCGGCCGCTGACCGAGTGGACGGACCGCCCCGCCGCGCCCCGCATCGGTCAGCAGGCGGGCCCCGGAGGCTACGGCGGCTACCGGCCGAGCAGTTGGCGCCCGTCCCGCAGGCGCCCCGCCTGCCCCTACCCCAACCCCGGGCGCTTCGAGGCGGGCGGGCGGCTCAAGCAGGGCATGCGGGTCGCCTTCTCCGGTGACACCTCCACCGAGCGGGACCTGCTGGAGGACCGCGCGACCGAGGCCGGGCTGCATGTGGCCACGAGCCTGTCCCGGCTGACCAGCCTGCTCGTCACGAACGACCCGGACTCGGGCACGTCCAAGGTCGTCAAGGCCCGGCAGTTCGGTACGCCGGTCGTGGACGAGGCGGCCTTCGGGCAGCTTCTTTCGGACGTGGAGCCCGCGTCGGAGGCGTGACCGTACGCCGGAGGAGTAACCGTACGGACGGGTGATTGCCGGGCGACTCGCCCGGCGCCCGCTCGCCCGCGCGCGGACGACGGCTCACCCTGTGGCGCATGGCGACCTGTGAGGTATGTGGCAATCAGTACGGAATGACCTTCGAGGTGCACGCGCAGGGTGCGGTGCACGTCTTCGACTGCTTCTCCTGCGCGATCCACCGCATGGCCCCCATCTGCGAGCACTGCCGGGTGCAGATCATCGGCCAGGGTGTCGAGGTCGAGGGCCACTGGTATTGCGGCGCCCATTGCGCCCGCGCGGAGGGAAAGGCAGGAATTGTCGACAAGGTCTGAACCCGTACCCGACCGAATGCACCCCACGACCGAGTTGTACGGTCGTGGGGTGTACCGCTTCCTGATGTCCCGGCAGTGGGTGATCCTCACGCTGATCGCCCTGCTCCTCATCCCCACGATGATCAGGCTGGGCATCTGGCAGATGCACCGCTACGAGGAGCGCACCGCCCGGAACCAGCTGGTCACCGATGCGCTGGCGGCGAAGCCGGTGGTCGTGGAGAAGCTGACGGCACCCGGACACACCGTGACCAGCACCGAGCGGTACCGCACGGTGACGGCGAAGGGCCGTTTCGACACGGAGGACGAGGTCGTCGTCCGGCGCCGCACCAACTCCGACGACGAGGTCGGATACCACGTGCTCACCCCGTTCGTCCTCGACGACGGCAAGGTGCTGCTGGTCAACCGGGGCTGGATCCCCTCCGACGGCCCGAGCCAGACGACGTTCCCGAAGGTTCCCGCGCCGCCGAGCGGCGAGGTCACCGTCCAGGGGCGGCTGATGCCCGACGAGACGACCGCGGCGAGCGGCATCAAGAACCTCCAGGGTCTGCCGGACCGGCAGATCATGCTGATCAACAGCGAACAGCAGGCCCGTCGCCTGGACGCGACGGTACTCGGCGGCTACATCTCCCAGACGGCTCCCGAGCCCAAGGGCGACACCCCCGAGCTGCTGGGCGACCCCGGCAAGGAGGACGCCGCGCTGAACTACGCGTACGCCATCCAGTGGTGGCTGTTCTCCGCGGCCGTCCCGGTCGGCTGGGTGGTCCTGGCCCGCCGCGAGGCCCGGGAGCGGGCCCAGAAGGCGGCCGAGCAGTCCGACACGACGGAGTCCGAGCCCGCAGCGGTGTAGACGCCACCGGCGCGCGCAGGCGCAGCCTGAACCGAGCCGGGGGTGTCCAGCGCGGCCGGCGCGCCGGGGGCGCGTCGCAGCCCCGCCCTCGACGGCCCGGGCACATCACTCCCCCAGCCCCGCCCTGATTGCCACGCCGAGTTGCCGGGAACCCGCACTCCGTGCACCCCAGCATCGAGGACTACGCGCTCATCGGCGACGAGCAGACCGCGGCCCTGGTCGGTACGGACGGATCCGTCGACTGGTTGTGTCTGCCCCGCTTCGACTCGGCCGCCTGCTTCGCGAGGCTGCTCGGCGACGAGGACAACGGCTTCTGGCGCATCGCCCCCGTGGGGGCGGACCGCTGCACCCGGCGCGCCTACCGCCCCGACACCCTCGTCCTGGACACCGAGTGGGAGACCGGGCAAGGGGCGGTCCGCGTCACCGACCTGATGCCCCAACGCGACCGCGCCCCCGACCTGGTCCGTGTCGTCGAGGGCCTCGACGGCGAGGTGACGCTGCACAGCGTCCTCAAGCTGCGCTTCGACTACGGTTCGATCGTCCCCTGGGTGCGCCGGGCCGACGGACACCGGGTCGCGGTCGCCGGCCCGGACTCGACCTGGCTGCGCAGCGAGCCGGAGGTGACCAGCTGGGGCGAGGACTTCGGCACGCACGCGGAGTTCACCGTCAAGAAGGGGGAAAAGGTCGCGTTCGTCCTGACCTGGCATCCCTCCCACGAGCCGCGCCCACCGCTCGTCGACCCGTACGACGCACTGCGCCACAGCGTGGAGGACTGGCGGGCCTGGGTGTCGCACTGCCGCTACGACGGCCCGTACCGGGACGCCGTCGTCCGCTCCCTGATCACCCTCAAGGCGCTCACCTACGCGCCGACGGGAGGCATCGTCGCCGCCCCCACCACCTCGCTGCCGGAGGAACCGGGCGGGGTGCGCAACTGGGACTACCGCTACTGCTGGCTGCGCGACTCCACCCTCACCCTGAACGCGCTGCTCGCCGTGGGGTACCAGGAGGAGGCGGAGGCCTGGCGGAACTGGCTGCTGCGCGCGGTCGCGGGCGACCCGGCGGACCTGCAGATCATGTACGGCGTGGCGGGCGAGCGCCGGCTGCCCGAGTTCGAGCTGCCGTGGCTCTCCGGCTTCGTCGGGTCCGCCCCCGTACGCATCGGCAACGACGCCGTGAAACAGCTCCAGCTGGACGTGTACGGCGAGGTCATGGACTCCCTGTCGCTCGCCCGCGAGTCGGGCCTGTCCGCGCAGCCCGACGTGTGGGCGCTGCAGACGGCCCTGATGGACTTCCTGCGGACCAACTGGCGGCAGCCGGACGAGGGGCTGTGGGAGGTGCGCGGCGGGCAGCGCCAGTTCGTGCACTCGAAGGTGATGGTGTGGGTGGCCGCCGACCGCGCCGTCCGCACCCTGGAGCACCACCCGGAGCTGGACGGCGACCTGGACGGCTGGCGCACGCTGCGCGACGAGGTGCACCAGGAGGTGTGCGAGAAGGGCTACGACCCGGAACGCAACACCTTCACGCAGTCCTACGGCTCAGGCGAACTGGACGCGGCGCTGCTGCTCATCCCGCGCGTCGGATTCCTGCCGCCGGACGATCCGCGGGTGATCGGCACCATCGACGCGGTCCGCGAGGAATTGACCCACGGCGGCTTCCTGCGCCGCTACAGCACGGCCGACGGGGAGGTCGACGGGCTGCCCGGCGGCGAGGGCGTGTTCCTGGTGTGCTCGTTCTGGCTCGCGGACGCCCTGTACATGACGGGCCGCACGAAGGAGGCCCGGGAGCTGTTCGAGCGGCTGGCGGGGCTCGCCAACGACGTCGGGCTGCTGTCCGAGGAGTTCGACCCGGTGACCGGCCGGCATCTCGGCAACTTCCCGCAGGCGTTCAGTCACATCGGGCTGGTGAACACCGCCCTCGCCCTGTTCGGTGGGGACGGGGCAGGATAGGGACCATGGATCTTGGACTGAAGGACCGGGTGTACGTCGTCACCGGGGCCACGCGAGGCCTCGGCAACGCCACCGCGCGTGAGCTCGTCGCGGACGGGGCGAAGGTGGTCGTCTCGGGGCGGGACGAGAAGAGTGTCGCCGAGGCGGCGGCCGAGCTGGGACCGAACGCGGTCGGGGTGGCCGTCGACAACGCCGACCCGGAGGCGGCGGCCCGGCTGATCGGGGCCGCCCGGGAGCACTTCGGCCGTTTCAACGGCGTCCTCGTCAGCGTGGGCGGGCCGCCGGCCGGGTTCGTCGCGGACAACACGGACGAGCAGTGGCAGACGGCGTTCGAGTCGGTGTTCCTCGGCACGGTCCGGCTGGCCCGCGCCGCGGCCGCCGAGATGGAGGCCGGGGGTGTCATCGGGTTCGTGCTGTCCGGGTCGGTGTACGAGCCGATCCCGGGGCTGACCATCTCGAACGGGCTGCGGCCGGGGCTCGCGGGGTTCGCCAAGTCGCTCTCCGACGAGCTGGGGCCGCGGGGCATCCGGGTGGTCGGCGTCCTGCCCGGGCGCATCGACACCGACCGGGTACGGCAGCTCGACGCCCTGTCGGCGGATCCCGAGGCGACCCGGGCCGCGTCGGAGTCGCGGATTCCGCTGCGCCGGTACGGGGCGCCCGAAGAGTTCGGGCGGGTGGCGGCGTTCTTGTTGTCGCCGGCCGCTTCTTACCTGACCGGTGTGATGGTGCCCGTCGACGGGGGAGCGCGCCACGGGTTCTGACCGTTGCCGTCCGTGGGTCGGGAGGGCTGGTCGCGCCCCACGCGGCGGAGCCGCATATCGATCCAGCCCCGCGCCCCTTGGGACGTACCGCTGGAGTGCGTCGTCAACTCACTCTCTCCGCGCCGTGCTTGACGCCCCGCAGGCGTACCTCTGCCGGAAGTGACTCAAGACCCGCCGATGTCTTCGCGTGGGCCAAGGCGCCGGTCGTGAAGTCGGTCAAGGCCGTTCCCGGGTCCACGTGGGGCTCCAGTGCGAGGCGTACGTGGGCCTCGGGGGCGCTGTGGCGGCCCTTCAGGCGGGCGTGGGCCGCGTCCACCCCGTCGACGTGGGCCGCCTCCTGGGTGAGGACGTTCTCCAGGGCCCTGCCCCGCAGCAGTGCGCCGTCGCCGTCGCCGGTGTCGACGAGGACCTCGGCGAGGCGGCGCCGGCGCAGGACCGCGACGAGCCACCACAGGGCGAGCAGCAACAGGACGGCGAGGGCGGCGATGACGACCGGCCACCACCAGCCCTCGTCACGCCAGCGGGTGCGCTCGGCGTTGCTCAGCAGCACGTCGTGCTCGCTGTCGTGGATCCACCACGAGGGCACCGGGGCGCCCAGGCCGACGGCCAGGACGGAGCCGCCCAGCACCAGCAGAATCAGGCCCACCAGGCCGAGGAACACGCGGTTGACGGTCCTGAGCACCGTTGCTCACCCCTTCCGGCCGGGCCGCCGGACGCGCACCGACAGCGCGGGCGGCCGGGACAGCCCCAGTCCGCGGACCGCGTCGGCGAGCACGGCGTCCAGATCGGTCCGTACGTCGTCCACTTCCCGGAAGTGCGCCATCGCGCGCACGTCAGCCCGCCTCCGGCGGACCCGTACCCGTGCCGACTGCACGCCGGCCACCTCCATGGCCCGGTCCCGCAGCGCGATGGCGGCGGCGTCCCGGTGCAGTCCGGCACGGACCTCGGTATGGGTGCGCCGCATCGGGAGCATGTTCCGCAGGCCGGGTGTGGCGGCCAGGATCAGCAGCCAGAGGCCGAGGACGGCGGCGACCCCGGCGCCGACGAGCACCCACGTGTCGTCGAGGGGCCGTTCGGCGAGCTGCCGCGCCAGTTCCCGCCGCCAGTACATGCCGGGCCGGCCGGCGCGCACGGAGACGATGTCGTAGAGGAACAGCCCGGTCAGGCCCAGGAGCAGCAGGGCGACGATGCCCGCGGGGACGCGGCGCGCCGACCAGAAGCGGCGCTCGCGGCGGCCGTCGTCCCCGGCTCCGGGCGGTGGCTCGTGGGCGTCCGACGCGTCGGACCGGTCGGTGCCGTCGCCGTTCCGCGTCTCCTTCTGGTCGAGGACCGGCAGGCGCTGCGTGGTGCCCTCGGGCGGCTCCGCGCCCTGGCGTTCGCTCATCGCGTCCTCCCCTGTACCGCGCCGGGCCCGGCGACCAGGTGCAGCCGCTCCACCTGGACGACGACCTCCGGCACCTGCATGCCCACCAGGGTCCCCACGCGCTCGACCACGTGGCGACGCACCGTGCGGCAGCGGGCCCCGATGTCGCACGGGTAGTCGAGTTCGATGTGGACCCGGACGTGGGCGACGTCGTGGTGGACGACGACGGACGCGGAGGGCCGGCCGGCGTCGGGCGGCAGCGTGCCGACGGCCTCGCGGGCCGCCTGCGAGGCGATCTTCGTGACGACCCGGTCGGCGATCCGCGTCCCGCCGCGCTCGCCCGGCGGGACGACGCTCTGAGGTCTCTCGAGCTCACCGGCCCCCGTGCTCACGGGCGTCACCGCCGCCGTTCACGGACACGGAAGAAGTCGCCGAAGTCCATGTCCCCGTCCAGGAACCGGCCGACGACGAAGCCGACGGCGCCCAGCGCCGCCACCAGCACGAAGGCACCGAATCCGCCGAAATATCCGGCGAAGGCCAGCGCCATGCCGGCGATCATGCCGACCACGGCCATGCTCATGCGCTCCTCAGCTCCTCAGCCGCTGTGTTGTCCGATGGCCCGTGCCTCACTGGATCCGGCGCTCCGGTTCCTCTTCCTCCTCGTCCGGCAGCTTCACGTCGCTCACCGCGATGTTGACCTCGACGACCTCGAGGCCGGTCATCCGCTCGACGGCGGTGATGACGTTCTCCCGCACGCCCCGCGCCACATCGGCGATCGACACGCCGTACTCCACGACGATCTCCAGGTCCAGGGCGGCCTGCACCTCACCGACCTCGGCCTTCACCCCGCGCGTCACCGACTTCGCGCCGCCGGGCACCCGGTCGCGCACGGCGCCGAAGGTCCGGGACAGACCGCTGCCCATGGCGTGCACGCCGTCGACGTCGCGTGCGGCGAGCCCGGCGATCTTCTCCACGACGCCGTCCGCGATGGTCGTCCGGCCCCGCGAGCCCGGGTCTCCTCCGCCGCGCTTGACCAGCGGGCTCCTGCGCGCCGCCGGCGTGTCGGACTCCCCGCCTCGGTTCTCGGTCATGTCAGTCATCGCCGTACGTCCCTTTCGGTCGTCGTCCTTGGACCACCGTAAGCACGGTTACGCGGGAGCGCGCCTCTTATGCGGCAGGCTGGAGGAATGACGGCCGACCGATGGACGCAGGCAGTGAGACATCAGCTGGGAATCGGCAGACTTCTGCCGCTGGGTGACGCGCGGGACGGCGCGTGGATCGCGGAGCGGGCAGCGGAGGCGGTGCTGCGGAGTGCGGCGGGGGAAGCGCCGGGCGTTCGCCTCGACGCGCTCCGTGTCACGGTCGCCGGCACGGCGGACACCGCCGAGCCGGTCGTACCGGCTCCGCCGAGTGCGCTGCCGCCCGGGCCGCTGCGGGTGACGGCGGAGTTCGCCGCGACGGCCTCACAGCCCCTGCCGGTGACGGCGACCCTGCTGCGGGAGACGCTGGCTACCGCGGCGGACCAGCGGCTCGGCCTGACGGTGGCGGAGGTGGACCTGCGGGTGACGGGGCTGCTGGACGAGGACGAGGAGGGGCCTGCGGGACGCGCGGCCGCGGGCCTTCCCGAGGCGCCGGGCGCCGCGCGGGCCGAGGGCTCCGACGAGGCCCGGGTGGCCGCCGCCGCGCTCGGCGTGCCGGGTGTACTCCATCTGACCGGCACGCTGGGCCACCCCGTGCACATCGAGGAGTTCCACGGCGAGGGCGCCGCACTGGCCCACCGTCATGTCCGGCTGGAGCTGGCGGTGGGTTCGGACCAGCGGGCCCGGGACGTGGCCCGCGAGGTACGGACTGCGGTCAGGCGGACGCTGTCGGATCACCCGACGGTGGCGGTCGTGGTGAGCGCGATCGGCTGACCACGCTCCCGGCCCCGGCGCGGCGGTGCCTGCCGCGCGGCCCGAGAGCGCCGGCCGGGCCGCACCCGGCGAGGCTCCCGCCCCGGCGCGGCTCGGTCCTCGATGCCCCGCGAGGCTCCCCTCGCGGCGCGGCTCAGTCCTCGATGCCCGCGAGGTCCCGCAGCCTGCGGGCCTGGGACTGGCGCTCGGCCGCGCGCTGCTCCTCGTACGTGCGGTCCTGGGCACCGCGCAGCAGTGCCTTGGTCTCGATGACCGCGTCGCGGGGCGCGGCGAGCACGGCCGAGGCGAAGTCGCGGACCGTGTCGTCCAACTGGCCGGCGGGCACGGCGAGGTTGGCCAGGCCGGTGTGCACGGCCTCCTCGGCCGTGACGAAGCGCCCGGTCACGCAGATCTCCAGCGCCCGGGCGTATCCGACGAGTCCGACCAGCGGGTGCGTGCCCGTCAGGTCGGGCACGAGTCCGAGACTGGTCTCACGCATGGCGAACTGCACGTCGTCGGCGACGACGCGCAGGTCGCAGGCGAGGGCGAGCTGGAAGCCCGCCCCGATGGCATGCCCCTGGACAGCGGCGACGGAGACGATGTCGCTGCGCCGCCACCAGGTGAACGCCTCCTGGTACTCGGCGATGGTCGCGTCCAACTCGGCGTCGGCGCCGCGCGCGAGGTCGATGAACGACGGTTCGCCGTCGAAGCCCTCGGGCGTGAACGCCTGTCGGTCGAGCCCGGCCGAGAAGGACTTGCCCTCGGCCCGCAGCACCACGACGCGGACGGAGCCCGGCACCTGCCGCCCGGCCTCGGTCAGCGCCCGCCACAGAGCGGGGCTCTGCGCGTTGCGCTTGTCCGGGTTGGTCAGCGTCACCGTGGCGATCGCGTCGTCGACGGTGAGCCGTACGCCGTCCTTGTCGAGTACGGGAACGAGGTCCTTGTCGGGCGAAGCCATGGGACGCCTCCGATGTGTGCGGTCTTACGTGCCCGTACGACGGCTGTACCGCCGTGGCAGGCCACGCTTAAGTGACTGCACAGTAACCACCCGGCCGATCAGTCGACCGACCGGGTGGCCACCATCGGAGCCGAGGGGCCACCCGGGGTCAGGCCGTGGCCTTTTTGCCCCGGGTCGCCCCGCCACGCCCTCGCAGCGTGACGCCCGACTCACTGAGCATGCGGTGCACAAAGCCATACGAGCGGCCGGTCTCCTCGGCCAACGCCCGGATGCTCGCACCGGCGTCGTACTTCTTCTTCAGGTCTGCCGCGAGCTTGTCGCGCGCGGCGCCGGTCACCCGGCTGCCCTTCTTCAGAGTCTCGGCCACCCGTGCCTCCTCATGGGAAGTGCGCTCTGGTCTCCTCATGATCACCCCTCCGGGCCTTCCTGGCCACCCATTCGGCAAGGTCCGTGAGACAAGGTTGTGACGACGGGAGCACATCCCCACATGCGGAATGCGAAATTCCGAAGAGTGGCGTCCGTACGGCCGAACGGATGGTGAAGGAAAACGCCAGGTCAGAAAGGCGGCGCGGCCGAGCCCGGAAGGATCGGGGGCTCGGCCGCGAAATCGATGTAGGACACACCTCGGTACGAGGAGATCTCACACAGATGATGGATCACCACTGGGCCGAATGATCCATACGCCGTTGATCACGCATTCGATCAAGCGGCACTGACGCTCAGGCCAGGGCGACGAGATCCGCGTAGTCGGCGCCCCACAGGTCCTCGACGCCGTCCGGCAGCAGGATGATCCGCTCCGGCTGGAGCGCCTCGACCGCGCCCTCGTCGTGCGTGACGAGGACGACCGCGCCCTTGTAGGTGCGCAGCGCGCCGAGGATCTCCTCGCGGCTGGCGGGGTCGAGGTTGTTGGTCGGCTCGTCGAGGAGCAGCACGTTGGCCGAGGACACCACGAGGGTGGCGAGGGCGAGCCGGGTCTTCTCGCCGCCGGAGAGGACCCCGGCCGGCTTGTCGACGTCGTCGCCGGAGAACAGGAACGAGCCGAGCGTCTTGCGGACCTCCACCAGATCGAGGTCGGGGGCGGCCGAGCGCATGTTCTCCAGGACCGTGCGCTCCGGGTCGAGGGTCTCGTGCTCCTGGGCGTAGTAGCCGAGCTTGAGGCCGTGGCCCTCGATGACCTTGCCGGTGTCGGGCTGCTCCGCCCCGCCGAGGAGGCGGAGCAGGGTCGTCTTGCCGGCGCCGTTGAGGCCGAGGATGACGACGCGCGAGCCCTTGTCGATGGCCAGGTCGACGTCGGTGAAGATCTCCAGCGATCCGTAGGACTTCGACAGGCCCTCGGCCATGAGCGGGGTCTTGCCGCACGGGGAGGGCTCGGGGAAGCGCAGCTTGGCGACCTTGTCGGACTTCCGCTCGGCCTCCAGGCCGGCCAGCAGCTTGTCCGCCCGGCGGGCCATGTTCTGCGCGGCGACGGTCTTGGTGGCCTTGGCCCGCATCTTGTCGGCCTGCGAATGCAGCGCGGAGGCCTTCTTCTCGGCGTTCTGCCGCTCGCGCTTGCGGCGCTTCTCGTCGGCCTCGCGCTGCTGCTGGTAGAGCTTCCAGCCCATGTTGTAGATGTCGATCTGGGCGCGGTTGGCGTCCAGGTAGAACACCTTGTTGACGACCGTCTCGACCAGGTCGACGTCGTGGGAGATCACGATGAAGCCGCCGCGGTAGGTCTTGAGGTAGTCGCGCAGCCAGACGATCGAGTCCGCGTCGAGGTGGTTCGTGGGCTCGTCGAGCAGCAGGGTGTCCGCGTCGGAGAAGAGGATCCTGGCCAGCTCGATACGGCGGCGCTGACCACCGGAGAGGGTGTGCAGCGGCTGGCCGAGCACCCGGTCGGGCAGGTTCAGCGCGGCGGCGATGGTGGCGGCCTCGGCCTCGGCCGCGTACCCGCCCTTGGTGAGGAACTCCGTCTCCTGGCGCTCGTACTGCCTGAGCGCCTTCTCGCGGGTGGCGCCCTGGCCGTTGGCGATGCGCTGTTCGTTGTCGCGCATCTTGCGGATCAGTACGTCCAGGCCGCGCGCGGACAGGATGCGGTCGCGGGCGAGGATGTCGAGGTCGCCGGTGCGGGGGTCCTGCGGGAGGTAGCCGACCTCGCCGGAGCGGGTGATGGTGCCGCCGGCGGGCATGCCCTCGCCCGCCAGGCATTTGGTGAGGGTGGTCTTCCCCGCGCCGTTGCGGCCGACCAGGCCGATGCGGTCGCCCTTGGCGATGCGGAACGAGGCGTTTTCGATGAGGACGCGGGCACCGGCACGCAGCTCGATACCGGAGGCGGAGATCACGGACAGACTCCAGGGCGGATACGGGGGCGGGATGGACGGCTGAGGACGTTCCCGCCGTCTAATGCGCGAGGAGAATGGCCATGGGGGACAGTCTAACGGGGGCGTGCAACCACTTTTTCTGTGTGCGGGTGTTCGATCACCGGCGGCCGGACGCGGGGCCGTCGTCGGTGGCCGATGGAACACTGAGAGGGACAGCCCCGCGAGACACGAGGAAGTGATCGCCATGGCAGGCACGTCCGGCGGGCGTCCGAGCATCTACCCGACGCTGTTGTACGCGGACGCGAAGGCGGCGATCCGGCAGCTCACGGAGGCCTTCGGCTTCACGGAGCTGTCGGTGTACGAGGGCGAGGACGGCTCGGTGCTGCACGCCGAGCTGGCGCAGGGCAACGGCGCGGTGATGGTCGGCACCAAGGGCCGGGGCGGCCTGTTCGACACGGCCATGAAGAACGCGGGCACCACCGGGGTGTACGTGGTGGTGGACGACGTGGACGGGCACCACCGCCACGCCGTGGACCACGGCGTGGAGGTGCTGATGCCCCCGACGGACCAGGACTACGGCTCGCGGGACTACATGGCCCGGGACCTCGAGGGCAACGTGTGGAGCTTCGGGACGTACGCGCCGGAGATCACGACGGGCTGACGCCCCGGCCCTGGTGCCGCAGCGGGCGACGTTCGCCCCGGCCCTAGTTGCCGCCGGTGTGCACCTGGAAGGCGGCCCGGCGGACCGCCTTGGCCAGAGCGGGGTCGGGGTGGGCGGCGGCGAGGGCTACCAGCACCTGCACGGTGCGCGGGTGCCCCACGGCGCGTACCTCGTCCAGGAGCCTCGGGACGGTCGGCTGCACCGCCGACTCCAGGTGGCGCACCAGCAGCGGCGCCTCACCGTGGTCGGCGACGGCGGCGGCGGTGTCCACCCACAGCCAGGTCGCCTCCTCGCGGGTGAGGACCTCGTGGGCGTCCTCGGGGTCGGCGCCGTCGTGCTCGGCCAGCCACAGCAGCGCGTACGGCCTGAGCGTGGGCTCGTCCAGCACACCGCGGACGTCCGGCTCGGCGGGGGCGCCGACCACGCGCAGCGCCTCGAAGGCGAGGCCGCGCAGCAGGGCGTCCTCGCCGCGGGCGGCACCGAGGAGTTCGGTGACGGCGCTGCCGACCGGGCGGGCGGCGAGCCAGGCGCGGTACTCGGCGCGGGCCGCGTTCGGGCGCAGCTGGGCGCACCCGCGGAGCATGTCGTCGGCGGCCTGCTCGATGTTCCCGGCGGGGCTCTGCGCGGCGACGCAGATCTGCTCCAGCTTGACCCAGACGGCCCAGCTGCCGAGAGGGGTGAGGGTGGCCTGGCCGTCGCCGTAGGTCAGGGCGCCGACGGAGGCGAGGGCACGCAGGGCCCAGTCGAGCAGCGGGGCGAGCGGGGCGTCGGTGGGCTCCGGTTCGGCCGACGGCTCGGGCTGGGGGCCGTAGGGGATCTCGCAGCGGGCGGTCCGCAGCTCGGTGACCCGCTGCTCCAGGAGGTCGAGGAGCTGCTCCACGGGGACGGGTCCGGCGGACAGCTGCAGGAAGGAGAGCGCCTGCGGCATGGCCGAGACGACCTCGGCGACGGCGGCGGGCTCGTGCTCCGCGGGCTCCGGGTGGGCGAGCGACCAGGCGTCGAAGAGCGCGACCCAGCCGCGCAGCACGGCACTGTCGTCGCGGTCCCAGGCACGCAGCCGCCAGCCGGGGCGGGCGCTGTCGCCGTGCACCTCGACGAGGCCGGCGAGGCGGGCGGTGTCCCAGTCGGCTCTGACCTGAGCCGGGGTCAGGCCCAGATCGCGGGCGGCCCGTTCGGCGGTCGCGTCGGAGAGGGTGGCCTTGCCGTCGTCGGTGGCGCTGTCCCGGCCGGGGCCGAGCGCGGCGTCGGCCCAGCGGGCGACGCGGGCCGCGGCGGCAAGACCTGAGCGAGCCATTCTGGCCAGCTCCGCCGGTGCCGGGGTGCCCTCCGGCGGGCGCGGCGCGGGGCGGCGCGAGCGCCGCTGGTTCATCGCTGGAGGGGCGGCGGCCAGGGGTCGCGGGCGGACGAGTCGGAGCCTGGAGTCGCGCGGGATACGGGACGTCACGGGGGCAGTCTTCCGGTTGACGGTCCGAAAACCCAAACGGAATGTCACGGCGGGCGACGGGGATGGCCAACGCACCGGCTCGCGGAAGTGGTCGAGGGCCGGGAACCGGCCAGTGGTACGACGCTAAACGGAATCATGGCGACCGGTCCGCGGGGAGCGGGAGACGGCGTGGTCGCGACGGAGCGAAGGGGGCGTGAACGAGGGGTGTGCGGGAGACCACCGGGAGAGGAGGTGCGACGGCGGGTGTCCCGCGCAGGCGTCACACGAGGGGCGTCAGGAAGCGCCGGAGCGCCTCCTCGTAACCTTCCGGGTCGGCGTTCCACATGGCGCCGTGAGGGGCGTCGGCGACGGTGCGGAGGGCCACCATGTCGGGGCGGGCGTCGGCGAGCCGGCGCGACGGCTGCCAGGGGGCGACGGTGTCGCCCGGCCCGTGGAGCACGAGCGCCGGGACGCGCAGCCCGTCGGACGGGATCGTGCCCGCGGCGCGGTCGCCGGTCAGGCCGGTGCGGCCCTGGGCGGCGCGGACCGCCAGGGGCAGCAGCGCGCCGGGGGTGCGGCGGGCCGAGGCGAGGGCGCGCAGGGTGGTCTCCCAGCTGAGCACGGGGGAGTCCAGGACGAGTCCGCAGACGCGGTCGCGCAGCCCCGAGCGCGCGGCGGCGTGCAGGGCCATGGTGGCGCCGGTGGACCAGCCGTGCAGGACGACCTGCCGGGCTCCGTGGCGCACGGCGTAGCGGATGGCCGCGTCGAGGTCGCGCCACTCGGTCGCGCCGAGGTGGTTCAGGCCGTCCGGCGGGCGCGGTGCGCCCAGGTCGCCGCGGTAGGCGAGGGCGAGCACCGGGAAGTGGCCGCGGTGCAGGAACCCCATGACGTTCATGGCGAGTTCCCGGGTGGTGCCCAGGCCGTGCACGGCGATCACCCAGGTGGTCCGCTTGCCCGGCACGAACCACGCGGGCAGGGGGCCGAGTTCGCCGGGGACGTCGACGTCGGCGTGTTCGAGTCCGAGGGCGGAGCCGGGGTCGCCGACGTACACGTTGGGCGTGAGCCAGACCTTGTCCCCGGATTTCAGCGTGCCGTGCGTGACGCTCTCCAGGCGGCGCACGACGGCGTCGGCGGGGTGCTGGGCGCCGGTCAGGACGGGGCCGACGACGGCGTGGGAGCCGTCGCCGGAGAGGCCGTAGCGGCCGGGGCGCAGGGCGGCGAGGTGCCGGGTGAGGCTGATCTGCCCGGGGGCGGTGGCGTGCACGGTGAGCCGGGGCTCGGTGGGCAGGGGCCTGCCGGGGGGCGCCTTGAGCGCGGCGTCGCTGGCGAGCCGGCCGGCGGCCACCGCGGCGGCACCGGCCCCGATCACGGCGGTGACGGCAGCGGCCGTCGCTCTGGCAGTGCGCACGGCTCCAGTGTCCCGGCGGACGGCGCGGGCGACCAGTGGGAGGGAGCCTCGGGGTGATCTCCGCGGCCGTGGGGACGGCTCAGCCGCGCTGGCCGTAGCCGCGCAGGCGCTCCTCCACCTCCGTCAGCTGCTCCCGGGACAGCAGGCTCGGGGTCAGGCCGGGCACCGAGGAGGCGGTGAGCCACAGGCGGCACATCCACTCCAGCTGGGCGGTGCGGTCGTAGGCCTGGGCGAGGGTGCGGCCGTGGGTGAGGGTGCCGTGGTTCCGGAGGAGGCACCCGGAGCGGTCGGCGAGGGCCCGGAGCATGTTCTCGGCCAACTCGTCGCTGCCGTACGGGGCGTACGGGGCGACCCGGACGGGGCCGCCGAGCGCGGCGGCCATGTAGTGGATCAGCGGGAGCTCCGTCACGAGCGTCGAGACGGCCGTCGCGTGCACGGCGTGGGTGTGGACGACGGCCAGGGCGCCGGTCGTGCGGTAGACGGCGAGGTGCATGGGCAGCTCGCTGGTCGGGACGAGGGTGCCGAGGACCTGCCGGCCGTCGAGGTCGACGCCGGTCACGTCGTCCGGCGTCAGCCGGTCGTAGGGGACGCCGGACGGCGTGACCAGGACGGTGCCCCCGACGCGCACCGAGACGTTGCCGGACGTGCCGACGACGAGCCCGTCCGTTACCGTCCGGCGGGCAGTCGCGACGAGGTCGTCCCAGGCGCGGGCCTCCTCGGGGCGTGCGGCCCCGCGGCGCGGCTCCCCCTCCCCCGCCGCGCCCCGCACGTCCCCCGTGGTCCCCCGCACGTCCCCCGTGCTCCCCTGTACGTCCGCCGTGCGCCGCTCGTCGCCTCGCTGCTCAGCCATGCCGCGATCCTGCCAGGCGGCGCTCGGAAGCGCCGCAGAGTGGGAGGCACTTCGTACACAACGGCGGCGCCATCCTTTCGGGTGACCTGAATCTCTTCGACGGGGTCACTCGACCGGCTGAAGCCGTTCACCCGCGGCTGCCGGTCGCCGGCCGCCGGGACACCGGTCCGGGGCGGAATATCGACCCCCCGTTGCGGTCACCCCTGCGCCCCTCCCAGTTCATCTTCCGTTCACCCAGGTTCCCTACGTTCATCGAGCCAACAACCTCGAACGATTGCCTGGGTAAATGGAAAGCTTCTCGCTGATCCTCGCGATTGTGGTGGTAACCGCACTCGCGTTCGATTTCACGAACGGTTTCCACGACACCGCGAACGCGATGGCCACAACCATTTCCACGGGCGCCATGAGGCCCAAGGTTGCGGTGGCCATGTCCGCGGTCCTCAACCTGGTCGGCGCCTTCCTGTCCGTCGAAGTCGCCAACACGATCTCCAAAGGCCTCGTCGACGAGGCCGGCATCCGTCCCGAGGTCATCTTCGCCGCCCTGGTCGGCGCGATCCTCTGGAATCTGCTGACCTGGCTGGTCGGTCTGCCCTCCAGCTCCTCCCACGCCCTCATGGGCGGTCTCATCGGCGCCACGATCGCCTCGGCGGGCGTCGGCGCGGTGCACGGGGACGTGCTGGTCACCAAGGTGCTGATCCCGGCGATCGCCGCCCCGCTGGTCGCGGGCATCGCGGCGATGCTCGCCACGCGGCTGACCTACTCCCTCGGCAGCAAGGCCGACAGCCAGGCGTCCAAGAAGGGCTACCGGGCCGGTCAGATCGCCTCCGCGGGCCTGGTCTCCCTGGCCCACGGCACCAACGACGCGCAGAAGACGATGGGCATCATCACCCTCGCCCTGGTCGCCGGCGGCACCCTCGCCCCGGACTCCGACCCGCCCATGTGGGTCATCCTCTCGGCGGGTCTCGCCATCGCGCTCGGCACCTACCTGGGTGGCTGGCGCATCATCCGCACCATGGGCAAGGGACTGACCGACCTCCAGCCGCAGCAGGGCTTCGCCGCCCAGACCTCCGCGGCCACGGTCATCCTGGCCTCCTCGCACCTCGGTTTCTCCCTTTCCACCACGCACTCCGTCTCCGGCGCCGTGATGGGCGCTGGGCTCGGCCGCAAGGGCGGTGTCGTCCGCTGGTCCACCGCGACGCGGATGTTCGTCGCCTGGGGTCTGACGCTGCCGGCTGCGGCCCTGGTGGGCGCTCTCGCCGAGTACGTCACCGGCTTCGGCGCCTGGGGCACCGCCGTGGTGGCCGTCTTCCTCGTCGGCTCCAGCGCGGCGATCTGGAAGCTGTCGCGACGTGAGGTCGTCGACCACACCAACGTCAACGACACCGAGGACACCGCGGAGGCGGAGCCGGCCGGTGTGGTGACCGCGGCGATCGCCGCGGTGACGCCGCCGCCGACGGGTGGCACGGCCACGACGTCGGAGGACCCGGTCCCCTCGTTCCCGTCGCAGGCCACCGCCGAGCGCACGCCGACCACGACCACCACGGTCTGACCCGCCACCGGTACAAGGAAGAGTCTCCGATATGAAGATCGACTGGGCGGCCCTCGGCTCCGTCTTCGGCGTCAGCCTCGTGGTCACCGTGGCCCTCGTGGCCCTGTTCACCCTCGGCATCACCGGCCTGTCGCGCCGCGAGCGGGCGGTGGCGCAGGGCGGGTCCGCGGGGCTCGCGGTCACCGGCGCGTACGCGTGCTTCGCGGCGTGTGCGGCGGCCGTGGGGTACGGGATCTATCTGATCGTGGCCTGAGGGCCGCACCGCACGTCGTGTTCGCCGGGCGGCACGGGACTTCGGTCCTGTGCCGCCCGGTCGTCGTGTGGGGGCAGGGGCGATGTGGGGTTCTCCACACTCTCCCCGCGCAGGTCAACGGCAAGTTGACGGCGGTTCGCGGCCGTGGTGGACTGCCGGGGCCAGTACGGCGGCAGGAGAGGAAGCCGGTGCGAGTCCGGCGCGGTCCCGCCACTGTCACCGGGGTAGCGATCCCCCGGGAGCCAGGAACTCTCACCGCCGGTCTCGTCGAACCAGGGCGTGGACACCCTGAGTGAGGACACATATCGCCATGCGCGGCTGCCGATCGAGGTTCAACACCCCACCCCTGCCCGCCCTCCTGGCCGGCTGAGCCCATGGGTGCCGGTCGCGTCTTCGCGTACGGCGCCGCCGCCGGTCTGATCGGTGACCTGCTGCTCGGTGATCCTCGCCGAGGGCATCCGGTCGCCGCGTTCGGACGGGCCGCGGGTGCCGTGGAACGGGTGTTGTGGCGGGACCACCGCGGGTGGGGCGCGCTGCACACCGCCGTGTGTGCCGGAGGGGCCGTCGCCCTCGGGTCCGTCGCCGCGCGTGCCGTGCGGACGTCTCCCGTCGCGTCCGTCGCGCTGACCGGAGCGGCCACCTGGGCCGTGGTCGGGGGGACTTCGCTCGCCCGGGAGGCGCGGACCATCGGGCGTGCCCTGGAGGCCGGGGACGTCGAGGCGGCCCGGGCGCGGCTGCCTCATCTGTGCGGCCGGGATCCGCAGGCCCTCGATGCCGACGGCATGGCCCGGGCCGTGGTCGAGTCCGTCGCCGAGAACACCTCCGACGCGGTGGTGGGGGCCCTGGTGTGGGGGGCCGTCGGCGGGGTGCCCGGGCTGCTCGGGTTCCGGGCCGTCAACACCCTGGACGCCATGGTCGGGCACAAGTCGGCCCGCTACCGCCGCTACGGGTGGGCCTCCGCGCGGCTGGACGACCTCGCGGGGTGGCCGGGAGCGCGGCTGACCGCCGTACTCGCCACCCTGGCCGGGCCGGATCCGCGGGGGGCCGTGCGGGCCTGGCGGGACGATGCGGCCAAGCATCCGAGCCCCAACGCCGGACCCGTGGAGGCCTCGTTCGCGGGGGCGCTCGGGGTGCGGCTGGGCGGGACGCTCTCCTACGGCGGGCGGGTGGAGCACCGGCCCGTGCTGAACACGCGGGGGCGTTCCGTCGGCACGCACGACGTCGAACGGGCCGTACGGCTCTCGCGGCGCGTCACCTGGCTGGCGCTCGGGGTGTGCGCGGGCGTGAGGTTGCTGACGAGTGCGCGGCGGCTCGGGAGTGCGCCGTCGCTCCAGGGCGCGCGGTCGCCGAAGAGGGGGAAATGACATGAGCGGTGGGCTTCTTGTCGCCGGGACGACCAGCGACGCCGGCAAGAGCGTCGTGACCGCCGGGATCTGCCGGTGGCTGGTGCGGCAGGGCGTGAAGGTCGCGCCCTTCAAGGCGCAGAACATGTCCCTGAACTCCTTCGTGACGACGGAGGGGGCCGAGATCGGGCGGGCGCAGGCCATGCAGGCGCAGGCCTGCCGCATCGAGCCGACCGCGCTGATGAACCCCGTGCTGCTCAAGCCCGGTGGCGAGCAGAGCAGTCAGGTCGTGCTGCTGGGCAAGCCGGTCGGGGAGATGAGTGCGCGCGGCTACCACGGCGGCCGGCAACAGCGGCTGCTCGGGACGGTGCTGGACTGCCTGGAGCAGTTGCGGGGCACGTATGACGCGGTGATCTGTGAGGGGGCCGGTTCTCCCGCCGAGATCAATCTGCGGCGGACGGACATCGTGAACATGGGGATCGCCCGGAACGCCGGGCTGCCCGTGCTCGTGGTCGGCGACATCGACCGGGGCGGTGTGTTCGCCTCGTTCTTCGGGACGGTGGCGCTGCTGTCCCCCGAGGACCAGGCCTGTGTCGCCGGGTTCCTCGTCAACAAGTTCCGCGGTGACGTCTCCCTGCTGGAGCCGGGCCTGGACATGCTGCACGGGCTCACCGGGCGGCGCACCTACGGCGTGCTGCCGTTCCGGCACGGTCTCGGGATCGACGAGGAGGACGGGATGGGGGTCCCCCCTGCTCGAGCGGAGTCGAGAGCTTGGGGGAGCGTCTCCCTGCGGGGAGCGGTGCGGGAGTCCGTGGTCGCCCCGCCGGTCGGCGAGGACGTGCTGCGCGTCGCGGTCTGCGCCGTGCCGCTGATGTCCAACTTCACCGACGTGGACGCCCTGGCCGCCGAGCCGGGTGTCGTGGTGCGGTTCGTGGACCGGCCGGAGGAGCTGTCCGACGCCGACCTCGTCGTCGTGCCCGGCACCCGCGGGACGGTCCGCGCGCTGGAGTGGCTCCGCGAGCGCGGGCTCGCCGACGCGCTGGTCCGCAGGGCCGCCGAGCAGCGGCCCGTGCTCGGCATCTGCGGCGGGTTCCAGATTCTCGGCGAGCACATCGAGGACGACGTGGAGAGCCGCAGGGGCCACGTCGACGGGCTCGGGATCCTGCCCGTGCGGGTGCGGTTCGCCCGCGAGAAGACCCTCACGCGGCCGGCGGGCGAGGCCCTCGGGGAACACGTCGAGGGCTACGAGATCCACCACGGGGTCGCCGATGTCCAGGGCGGTACCCCCTTCTTGGACGGCTGCCGGGTCGGCCAGACCTGGGGCACGCACTGGCACGGCTCGCTGGAGTCGGACGGCTTCCGGCGGGCCTTTCTGCGCGAGGTGGCGGCCGCCGCGGGCCGCCGTTTCGTGCCCGCGCCGGACACCTCGTTCGCCGCGCTGCGCGAGGAGCAGCTCGACCGGCTCGGCGACCTGATCGAACAGCACGCGGACACCGACGCGCTGTGGCGGCTCATCGAGTCCGGCGCGCCGCAAGGACTGCCCTTCATTCCACCGGGAGCACCCGCATGAGCACTGTGTTGTTGTTGTCGACCGCCGACACGGACCTGCTGGCGGCCCGGGCCGCCTCCGGTGCCGACTACCGGATCGGCAACCCGACCCGCGTGGACGTCCGGGAGGAGCTCCCGGCCCTGCTGGACGGGGCGTCCGTCGCCGTCGTCCGGCTGCTCGGCGGCAAGCGGGCCTGGGAGGACGGGCTTGCCGCGCTGAAGGCCTCAGGGATCCCGACCGTGCTGCTGGGCGGCGAGGCCGTGCCGGACGCGGAGCTGATGGCCGAGTCGTCCGTGCCGGCCGGTGTCGTCGCGGAGGCGCTGAAGTACCTCGTGGAGGGCGGGCCGGAGAACCTGACCGAGCTCGCCCGGTTCCTCTCCGACACCGTGCTGCTGACGGGCGAGGGGTTCGTC
The DNA here is from genome assembly GCF_040296465.1 of Streptomyces sp. NPDC002130. Lineage (NCBI taxonomy): Bacteria > Bacillati > Actinomycetota > Actinomycetes > Kitasatosporales > Streptomycetaceae > Streptomyces > Streptomyces sp. NPDC002130. The sequence goes on along the minus strand of NZ_JBEOXI010000004.1, from coordinate 17,069 downwards.
GAGCCGCGGAAGATGCCGGAGTACGGCGTCCACGGCGAGCGCACCCGGGTGGAGGGCCGTCCGACCGTCGGCGTGCTCTTCTACCGGGCCCACGAGCTGAGCGGCAACACCGCCTTCGTGGACACCCTGTGCGACGCGATCGAGGCGCGGGGCGCCAACGCGCTGCCCGTGTACTGCGGTTCACTGCGCGGGGCGGACGAGGGGCTGTACGAGATCCTCGGGCAGGCGGACGCCCTGGTCGCCACCGTGCTCGCGGCCGGTGGCACCCACGCCTCGCAGGCCTCGGCGGGCGGTGACGAGGAGGCCTGGGACATCGGCGCCCTCGCCGAGCTGGACATCCCCGTGCTGCAGGGCCTTTGTCTGACGTCCTCGCGGCAGGCCTGGGCGGAGTCGGACGCCGCCCTGTCCCCCATGGACGCCGCGATGCAGGTGGCGATCCCGGAGTTCGACGGGCGGCTGATCACCGTGCCGTTCTCCTTCAAGGAGCAGGGCCCGGACGACGTGCCCGTGTACGTGGCCGACCCGGAGCGTGCCTCGCGCGTCGCCGGTATCGCCGTACGGCACGCGCGGCTGAAGCACAAGGAGAACGCCGAGAAGAAGCTCGCGCTGGTCTTCACCGCGTACCCGACCAAGCACTCGCGGGTCGGCAATGCGGTCGGGCTCGACACCCCGGCCTCGGCGGTGCGGGTGCTGGACGCGCTGCGGGACGCCGGGTACGTCGTCGAGGGGCATCCGGACGAGGGTGACGAGCTGATCCACCGGCTCATCAACGCCGGTGGGCACGACGTGGAGTGGCTGACGGAGGAGCAGCTGGCCGCCGCGCCCGCGCGGGTGCCGCTGGCGGACTACCGGGCGTGGTTCGAGAAGCTCGACCCGGAGCTGCGGGACGCCATGACCGAGGCGTGGGGCGAGCCGCCGGGCAGCCTCTACGTCGACGGCGACGACATCGTGCTGGCGTCCCTGCAGTTCGGGAACGTCGTCGTGATGATCCAGCCGCCGCGCGGCTTCGGCGAGAACCCGATCGCGATCTACCACGACCCGGACATGCCGCCGTCCCACCACTACATGGCGGCCTACCGGTGGCTGGAGAACAGTTTCGGCGCCGACGCGATCGTCCACATGGGCAAGCACGGCACGATGGAGTGGCTGCCCGGCAAGGGCCTCGGGCTCAGCGGCGGCTGCGCCCCGGACGCGGTCCTCGGCGACCTGCCGCTGGTCTACCCGTTCATCGTCAACGACCCGGGCGAGGGCACCCAGGCCAAGCGGCGCGGGCACGCCACCGTCGTCGACCACCTCGTGCCGCCGATGGCCCGGGCCGACACCTACGGCGACCTGGCCAAGCTGGAGCAGCTCCTCGACGAGTACGCGCTGGTCTCCGACCTGGATCCGGCGAAGGCCCCGACCGTGCGCGCCCAGATCTGGACGCTGGTCAAGGCTGCCGAGCTCCACCACGACCTGCACGTCGACGAGCAGCCGGACGACGCGGAGTTCGACGAGTTCGTCATGCACATCGACGGCTATCTGTGCGAGATCAAGGACGTGCAGATCCGCGACGGCCTGCACATCCTGGGCGGCGGGCCGGTCGGTGAGCCGCGCGTCAACCTCGTGCTGGCCGTGCTGCGCGCCTCGCAGGTGTGGGGCGGGCAGGCCAACGCGCTGCCCGGGCTCAGGGCTTCGCTGGCGCAGCACTTCGGGCTGGTGGAGAAGGAGCTGCTGGCCGAGCCGGGGGCTCCGGTGAAGGTGCCCGTCGAGCTGACGGACCTGGTGGACGGCCCGGCCCGCAGCGCCGCCGACGCGATCGACCTGCTGGAGCAGCTGTGCCGGCGGATCGCGGAGGGCATGGAGGAGCGCGGCTGGGCGGTCGCCGAGAGCGCGCCGCTGGTCCGGGAGGTCCTCGGCACCGAACTGCCCGAGGCGGTCGCCGTGCTGGAGTTCGCCTGCACCGAGGTCGTGCCGCGGCTGGAGAAGACCACCGACGAGATCGGGCACATCCTGCGGGCGCTGCGGGGCGGTTACGTCCCGGCCGGCCCGTCCGGTTCGCCGACCCGCGGGCTGGTCAACGTCCTGCCGACGGGCCGGAACTTCTACTCCGTCGACCCCAAGGCCATTCCGTCCCGGCTGAGCTGGGAGGTCGGGCAGTCGCTCGCCGACTCGCTGGTGCAGCGGTATCTCCAGGACACCGGCGAGTACCCGAAGTCCGTCGGCCTGACGGTGTGGGGCACCTCCGCGATGCGCACCCAGGGCGACGACATCGCCGAGATCCTGGCGCTGCTGGGCTGCCGGCCGGTGTGGGACGACGCCTCGCGGCGGGTGACCGGGTTCGAGGTGATCCCCCTGGCGGAGCTCGGCCGGCCGCGCATCGACGTGACGGTCCGCATCTCGGGCTTCTTCCGGGACGCGTTCCCGCACGTGGTGGGGCTGATCGACGACGCCGTGCGCAAGGTGGCCGAGCTGGACGAGCCGGCCGAGTCCAACTACGTCCGGGCCCACGCCGACCAGGACACCGCCGAGCACGGCGACCGCCGCCGGGCCACGGCCCGCATCTTCGGCTCCAAGCCGGGGGCGTACGGGGCGGGTCTGCTGCCGCTGATCGACGCCCGCAACTGGCGCTCCGACGCGGACCTCGCCGAGGTGTACGCGGTGTGGGGCGGCTACGCCTACGGCCGGGGGCTCGACGGGCGGGCCGCGCGCGGAGACATGGAGACGGCGTTCAAGCGGATCGCCGTCGCCGCGAAGAACGTCGACACCCGTGAGCACGACCTCGTCGACGCCGACGACTACTTCCAGTACCACGGCGGCATGGTCGCCATGGTGCGGCACCTGACGGGCGCGAGCCCCGAGGCGTACGTCGGCGACTCGGCCACCCCGGACCAGGTGAAGACCCGCACGCTGGGCGAGGAGACGCACCGCGTGTTCCGCGCCCGGGTGGTCAACCCGCGCTGGATGGCGGCCATGCGGCGGCACGGCTACAAGGGCGCCTTCGAGATGGCGGCGACCGTGGACTACCTGTTCGGGTACGACGCCACGGCCGGGGTCGTGGACGACTGGATGTACGAGAAGCTCAGCGCCGAGTACGTCTTCGACCCGGAGAACCGGGACTTCATGAAGAAGTCCAACCCCTGGGCGCTGCGCGGCATCACCGAGCGGCTGCTGGAGGCCGCAGAGCGCGGACTGTGGGCCGAGCCGGACGCGGAGACGCTGGAACGGCTGCGCGCCACGTATCTGGAACTCGAAGGCGACCTGGAGGGCGACGAGAAGTGACCACCCCCTTTCCGTTCACGGCCGTCGTGGGCCAGGACGACCTGCGGCTCGCGCTGCTGCTGAACGCGGTGTCCCCGGCGGTCGGCGGTGTGCTGGTGCGCGGCGAGAAGGGCACGGCCAAGTCGACGGCGGTGCGGGCGCTGTCGGCGCTGCTGCCCAAGGTCCCGGTCGTCCCCGGCTGCCGTTTCTCGTGCGACCCCGCCTCCCCCGACCCGGGGTGCCCGGACGGACCCCACGAGGCAGGCGGCGGTGTCGAGAGGGCCGCCCGCATGGTCGAACTGCCCGTCGGCGCCTCCGAGGACCGGCTGGTCGGCGCGCTGGACATCGAGCGGGCCCTCTCCGAGGGCGTGAAGGCCTTCGAGCCGGGCCTGCTGGCCGACGCGCACCGCGGGATCCTCTACGTCGACGAGGTCAACCTCCTCCACGACCACCTGGTCGACCTGCTGCTGGACGCCGCCGCGATGGGCGCCTCGTACGTCGAGCGCGAGGGCGTCTCCGTGCGGCACGCCGCCCGGTTCCTGCTCGTCGGCACCATGAACCCCGAAGAGGGCGAGCTGCGGCCGCAGTTGCTCGACCGGTTCGGGCTGACCGTGGAGGTCGCGGCCTCGCGGGAGCCGGACCAGCGGGTGGAGGTCGTCAGGCGGCGGCTGGCCTACGACGACGACCCGGACGGGTTCGCCGCGCGCTGGGCCGAGGAGGAGGCCGCCGTACGGGCCCGGATCGTCGCCGCCCGGGAGCTGCTGCCGTCCGTGCGGCTGGGCGACGGGGCGCTGCGGCAGATCGCGGCGACCTGTGCGGCCTTCGAGGTCGACGGCATGCGCGCGGACATCGTGATGGCGCGGACCGCCACCGCGCTGGCGGCCTGGGCCGGGCGTACGGACGTGCTCGCGGAGGACGTCCGGCAGGCGGCGCTGCTCGCGCTGCCGCACCGGCGGCGGCGCAACCCCTTCGACGCGCCGGGGCTCGACGAGGACAAGCTCGACGAGACGTTGGAGGAGTTCGGCGGCTCGGACGACGACGATCCGGATCCGGATCCGGACCCCGGTCCTGACGGCCCCGGCGGGGGCGGCGGCGGACAGCCGGAACCCGACGACGCGCCCCAGGGCGACGGTGACACCGCGGCCCGGCCCGAGGCCGGTGAGGGCGGGCAGCCGCAGCCCTCGGGGGCCGGCGAGCAGTCGGCCGTACGGGCTTCCGAGCCGTTTCGCACCAAGGTGCTGAGCGTGCCCGGGATCGGTGAGGGTGCCGCCGGGCGGCGTTCACGGGCGCGGACCGAGCACGGACGGACGACCGGGGCCAGGCGGCCCCGGGGCGCGCTCACCAAGCTGCACCTGGCGGCGACCGTGCAGGCGGCGGCGCCGCACCAGCGGGCGCGCGGACGGTCCGGGCCGGGCCTGGTCGTGCGCCGGGACGATCTGCGGCAGGCCACCCGCGAGGGGCGCGAGGGCAATCTCGTGCTGTTCGTGGTGGACGCCTCCGGGTCGATGGCGGCACGGCAGCGGATGAGCGCCGTGAAGGGCGCCGTGCTGTCGCTGCTGCTGGACGCCTACCAGCGGCGCGACAAGGTGGGCCTGGTGACCTTCCGCGGCTCGGACGCGGACGTCGCGCTGCCGCCGACCTCGTCGGTGGACGCGGCGGCGGCCCGGCTGGAGACGCTGCCGACCGGCGGGCGTACGCCGCTCGCCGCGGGGCTGCTGCGCGCGCACGACGTGCTGCGCGTGGAGCGGCTGCGGGATCCCGCGCGGCGGCCGCTGGTCGTGCTGGTGACGGACGGGCGGGCCACCGGCGGTCCCGAGCCGGTCGCCCTGGCCGGGCGGGCGGCGCGGCTGTTCGCGGGCGACGGGGTCGCGTCGGTCGTCGTGGACTGCGAGTCGGGGCCGGTACGGCTCGGGCTCGCCGGACAGCTCGCGGGTGAACTGGGCGGTACGGCCGTGACATTGGACGAGCTGCGCGCGGACAGCATCGCCGGGCTCGTGAAGGACGTGCAGAGGAGGGCCGCGTAATGCCGCAGGGACAGCCGAGTGTGGTGCCGGACGACGGACTGACGACCCGCCAGCGCCGGAACCGGCCGCTGGTCGTCGTGCACACGGGCGTCGGCAAGGGCAAGTCCACCGCCGCCTTCGGGCTCGCGCTGCGGGCCTGGAACCAGGGGTGGCCGATCGGGGTGTTCCAGTTCGTCAAGTCGGCGAAGTGGAAGGTCGGCGAGGAGAACGCGCTGCGGGTGCTCGGCGCCTCCGGCGAGGGCGGGCCCGTCGACTGGCACAAGATGGGCGAGGGCTGGTCCTGGGTGCAGCGCGATGCCCAGATGGACAACGAGGAGAAGGCCCGGGAGGGCTGGGAGCAGGTCAAGCGGGACCTGGCGGCCGAGACGTACAAGCTGTACGTGCTCGACGAGTTCGCGTACCCGATGCACTGGGGGTGGGTGGACACCGATGAGGTCGTCGACGTCCTGCGGAACCGGCCCGGCACCCAGCATGTGGTGATCACCGGGCGGAACGCGCCCGAGAAGCTCGTGGACTTCGCCGATCTCGTGACCGACATGTCCAAGGTCAAGCACCCCATGGACGCGGGCCAGAAGGGCCAGAGGGGCATCGAGTGGTGAGTGCTTCCGTCCCACGGCTGGTCATCGCCGCGCCCTCCTCGGGCAGCGGCAAGACCACCGTCGCCACGGGGTTGATGGCCGCGTTCGCCGCGCGGGGGCTCGCCGTGTCCCCGCACAAGGTCGGGCCGGACTACATCGACCCCGGGTACCACGCGCTCGCGACCGGGCGGGTGGGACGGAACCTCGACGCGTACCTGTGCGGGCCCGAGCTGGTCGGGCCGCTGTTCCTGCACGGGGCACGGGGGTGTGACATCGCCGTGGTCGAGGGCGTGATGGGGCTGTACGACGGAGCCGCGGGCGAGGGTGAACTCGCCTCCACCGCGCATGTGGCGAAGCTGCTGCGGGCGCCGGTGGTGCTGGTCGTGGACGCGTCGTCGCAGTCCCGGTCGGTGGCGGCGCTGGTGCACGGGTTCGCCTCCTGGGACCCGGAGGTGCGGGTCGGGGGCGTGATCCTGAACAAGGTCGCCTCGGACCGGCACGAGGAGCTGCTGCGGGAGGCGTTGGAGCAGGCCGGGGTGCCGGTGCTGGGGGTGTTGCGGCGGGCTGCGCAGGTTTCCACGCCGTCGCGGCATCTCGGGCTGGTTCCTGTTGCCGAACGGCAGGGTGCGGCGGTCGAGGCTGTCGCGGCGATGGCTGCGCAGGTGGCCGACGGGTGTGACCTGGAAGCGCTGGAGGCATTGGCACGTACTGCCGGAGCCGTACCAGGGGGCTCCGCCCCCTGGACCCCCGCCTCGCCCGCCCACCACCCGACGCGGTCGGACGAGAGGCCCACGCGGGCGGACGAGCAGCGCGCGCCCGTCGTAGCCGTCGCTGGTGGGTCCGCGTTCACCTTTTCCTACGCCGAGCACACCGAGCTGCTTGCCGCCGCCGGGGCCGAGGTAGTCGTCTTCGACCCCCTGCGGGACGAGGAACTGCCCGCAGGGACCGCCGGGCTGGTGATCGGGGGTGGGTTCCCCGAGGTGTACGCCGCCGAGCTGTCCGCCAACGAACCCCTGCGCAAGGCCGTTGCCGAGCTGGCGGCGAGCGGCGCTCCCGTGGCCGCCGAGTGTGCCGGGCTGCTGTATCTGTGCCGGGAGCTGGACGGGCTGCCGATGTGCGGGGTGCTGGATGCCCAGGCGCGGATGACCGAGCGGCTCACGCTGGGATACCGGGACGCCGTCGCCGTCGGCGACAGTGTGCTCGCGTCCGCCGGGACGCGGATGCGCGGGCACGAGTTCCACCGGACCGTCGTGGAGCCCGGCTCGGGGACGGAGCCCGCCTGGGGGGTCCGCGGGCCCCGGCCGCGGGTCGAAGGTTTTGTACAGCGCGGTGTGCACGCGAGCTATCTGCACACGCACTGGGCGTCCGAGCCCGGTGTCGCCCGTCGGTTCGTGGAGAGGTGCCGGACGTCATGAGCAGCAGGCTGGTCGGAGTCGGGGTCGGGCCCGGGGATCCGGAGCTGGTGACCGTCAAGGGCGTCAACGCCCTGCGGGAAGCCGAGGTCGTGGTGGTGCCCGTGATGGCCGCGCCCGACGGGAAGGACGGCGGGGAGCGCGGGCGGGCCGAGGCGACCGTGTTGCACTACGTGCCCGAGGAGAAGGTCGTCCGGGTCGTGTTCGCGTTGAACGAGCGCAGCGACCGGGCGCGTCGCGAGGCCGCCTGGGACGCGGCCGGCGAGCGGGTCGCCGCGTTGCTGCGGCGGCACCCGTCGGTGGCCTTCGCGACCATCGGGGACCCCAACGTGTACTCGACGTTCACCTACCTCGCGCAGACCATCGCCGAGCTCGTGCCCGGGACCGTCGTCGAGACGGTGCCCGGTATCACCGCCATGCAGGACCTCGCCGCCCGGTCGGGTGCCGTGCTGACCGAGGGGACCGAGCCGCTCACGCTCGTGCCCGTCACCGCCGGGTCGGCCGTGCTGAAGGACGCCCTGGCCGGGCCCGGGACCGTGGTCGCCTACAAGTTCGGGCGGCAGGCGCACGAGGTCGCCGAGGCGCTGCGGGAGACCGGGCGGCTCGGCGACGCCGTGTGGGGGTCGGCGCTCGGCCTGCCGGAGGAGTCCGTACGCCGGGCCGCCGAGCTCGACGACACGCCCCTGCCCTATCTGTCGACGCTCATCGCACCCGCCCGGCGCGACGGCGGCCGCGGCGGAAAGCTCTGACGCGCCCGTCCCCCCTCACCCCTCCCCCGTTCCACCCCCTGTACGAGAGGACCCATCCCATGGCCGACGCCCCCGCCGGCAAAGTGACCTTCGTCGGTGCCGGCCCCGGCGCCGCCGACCTGCTGACGTTCCGCGCCGCGCGCGCCATCGCCGAGGCCGACGTCGTGATCTGGGCGGCCAGCCTGGTCCAGGAGGAGGTCCTGGAGCACGCCCGCGAGGACGCGGAGATCCTCGACTCGGCGACCATGTCCCTGGAGGACGTCGTCGCCGTGTACGTGCGGGCCCGCGGCGAGGGGCTGAAGGTCGCCAGGATCCATTCCGGCGACCCGGCCCTGTGGGGCGGCACCCAGGAGCAGGTCGACCGGTGTGCCGAGATCGGCATCGCCACCGAGATCGTGCCCGGGGTGTCCTCCTTCTCGGCCGTCGCGGCGCTCGCGCAGCGCGAGCTGACCATCCCGGAGGTCGCGCAGTCCGTCGTGCTGACCCGGCTCGGCGGCGGCAAGACGCCCATGCCGCCCGGGGAGGAGGTCCGGGAGTTCGCCAAGCACGGCACCACCATGGCGGTGTTCCTCTCCGCCGCCCGCAGCGGGCAGCTCGTGCGGGAGCTGCTGGAGGGCGGCTACCCGACCACGACCCCGGTGGTCGTGGCGTACCAGGCGACCTGGCCGGAGGAGCTGGTCGTGAAGTGCACGATCGGCACGCTGGAGGAGACGGTCAAGGAGCACAAGCTCTGGAAGCACACCCTGTTCCTGGTCGGCCCGGCGCTCGACGCGCACGGCACCCGTTCGCACCTGTACCACCCGGGGCACTTCCACGGCTACCGCAAGGCCGACCCGGAGGCCCGCCGGGCGCTGCGCGAGCGGGGGGCGAGTACGTGATCACGGTGGTCGGCACGGGGACGGGGGCGGCGCCTTGCGACGACGTCCTCGCCGGTGCCGGGCTGGTCGTGGGCGGGCGGCGGCATCTCGACGCCGTACGGCTGCCCGAGACCGCGGAGCGGGTCGTGCTCGGGCCGCTCGCGCCGGCCCTCGACACCATCGGCGCCTACGTCGCGAAGGACCGTCCCGTTGTGGTGCTGGCCTCCGGCGACCCCGGGTTCTTCGGGATCGTGCGGGTGCTGGCCGAGCGGTTCGGGCCGGAGCGGCTGCAAGTGCGGCCTGGGGTGTCGTCCGTCGCCGCCGCGTTCGCGCGGACCGGGCTGCCGTGGGACGACGCCGTGGTGGTGAGCGCCCACGGGCGGGAGCTGCGGACGGCTGTCAACGTGTGCCGGTCGCAGGCGAAGACGGCCGTGCTGACCGGGCCGGGCGCGGGTCCGGCGGAGCTGGGTGCCGCGTTGCGGGACGTGCCGCGGGTGCTGGTCGTCGCCTCCGGTCTGGGCTCGGAGGCGGAGCGCGTGGAGCGGGTGACGCCCGCCGAGGCGGCCGCCCGGGACTGGGGTACGGCGGTGAACGTGGTGCTGTGCCTGGACGAGGCGCGGACGCTCGGACCCGCGCGGACGGTCGCGGGGCCCGGTGAGCGGCCCCCCGGCTGGGCTCTGGACGAGGCGGACTTCACCCACCGGGACTCGATGATCACCAAGTTCGAGGTGCGGGCGCTGGCCCTGGCCCGGCTGGGCCCGCGCCCGGGTGACCTGGTGTGGGACGTGGGCGCGGGCTCGGGGTCCGTGGCCGTGGAGTGCGCGCGGCTGGGTGCGGCCGTGACCGCCGTGGAGAAGACCGCGGACGGGGTGGAGCGGGTCCGCGCCAACGCCGCCGCGCACGGTGTGGACGTGCACGTGGTGCGGGGCGCGGCACCGGACGCGCTGGCGGATCTCGCCGAGGAACCCGACGCCGTGTTCGTGGGGGGCGGCGGGCGTGAACTGCCCGCGATCGTCGCCGCGTGCGCGCGGCGTGCCCGGCGCACGGTGGTCGTCGCGATGGCGGCGCTCGACCGGGTACCGGCCGCGCGCGAGGCCCTGACGGACGCCGGCCTCTCCTGCGACGGCGTGCTGCTGCAGTCGTCGCGGCTCGCGCCGCTGCCCGGGGACGTGACCCGGCTCGCGGCGACCAACCCCGTTTTCCTGCTGTGGGGCGTCCGGCCTCCGGCAGCCATCGAAGAAGGAGTCGCTCAGTGATCGGCCTCATTTCCGCCACGGCGGCGGGAGCGGCTGCGCGGGACCGGCTGGCCGCCGCGTGGCCGGACCGCACCCGTGTCTACGAAGGTCCCGTCGGGGACGCCGTACGGACCGCGTTCGCTCAGTGCGAGCAGCTCGTGTGCTTCCTGGCGACGGGGGCGGTGGTGCGGCTGGTGGCACCGCTGCTGTCCGGCAAGACCGAGGACCCGGGCGTGGTGTGCGTCGACGAGGGCGGGCGGTTCGCCGTGTCGCTGCTGGGCGGGCACGCGGGCGGCGCCAACGAACTGGCCCGCGAAGTGGGTGACTTGCTGGGCGCCGAGCCGGTGGTGACGACGGCCACGGACGCCGTTGACCTGCCGGGCCTGGACACCCTCGGTCTGCCCGTGGAGGGCGATGTCGCCGGGGTGTCGCGGGCGCTGCTGGACGGCGAGGCGGTGGCGCTGCGGGCCGAGGTGGCCTGGCCGCTGCCGCCGCTGCCGGTGACGGAGGAGGGGCCGTACACGATCCGGCTCACCGACCGGCTGGTGGCGGTGGCCGAGCGCGAGGTGGTGCTGCGTCCGCCGACCCTGGTCGTCGGGGTCGGGGCTTCGAAGGGCGCTCCCGTGGAGGAGGTCCTCGGGCTGGTCCGGGACGCCCTGCGGGAGGCCGGGCTGTCCGAGGCGTCCGTCGCCGGGCTGGCCACCGTCGACGCCAAGGCCGGGGAGCCCGGCATCGTCGAGGCCGCGGGGCGGCTCGGGGTGCCGCTGGTGACGTACTCCGCCGAGGAGCTGGCCGGGGTCGACGTGCCCAACCCGTCCGACGCGCCGCTCGCGGCCGTCGGGACGCCGTCCGTGGCGGAGGCCGCCGCGCTCGTCGGCGGGGGTGAACTGCTCGTCCCCAAGCGGAAGTCGGCCGCGAGCCCGGCGATGGCGACCTGTGCCGTCGTACGGCGGCCGGGGCGCGGGCGGCTCGCGGTGGTCGGGCTCGGGCCCGGCGCCCGGGACCTGCTGACGCCGCGCGCGCAGGCCGAACTGCGGCGGGCCTCGGTGCTCGTGGGGCTCGACCAGTACGTCGACCAGATCCGTGATCTGCTGCGGCCCGGCACCCGGATCCTGGAGTCGGGGCTCGGGGCGGAGGAGGAGCGGGCGCGCACGGCGGTCGAGGAGGCCCGCAAGGGGCAGGCCGTCGCGCTGATCGGCAGCGGGGACGCGGGCGTCTACGCCATGGCCTCCCCCGCGCTGGCCGAGGCCTCCGACGACATCGACGTGGTCGGGGTGCCCGGCGTGACGGCGGCGCTCGCGGCCGGTGCGATCCTGGGCGCCCCGCTGGGCCACGACCACGTGTCGATCAGCCTGTCCGACCTGCACACGCCGTGGGAGGTCATCGAGCGGCGGGTACGGGCGGCGGCCGAGGCGGACATCGTGGTCACCTTCTACAACCCCCGTTCCCGCGGCCGCGACTGGCAGCTCCCCAAGGCACTGGGCATCCTCGCCGAGCACCGGACACCGCAGACGCCGGTCGGTGTGGTGCGCAACGCCTCGCGTCCGGACGAGTCCAGCCGGCTCACCACGCTGGGCGCGCTCGACCCGGCGACGGTCGACATGATGACGGTCGTGACCGTGGGCAACACGGCGACCCGGGAGATCGCGGGGCGCATGGTGACCCCGCGCGGCTACCGCTGGCAGTCGGCGCAGGAGGGCTCCGAGTGAACCGTGTCGTCCATCCCATCGAGGTGGAGTCCTACCGGCGCATGCGCGCCCGGCTGGACACCTCGCACTTCCCGCCGCTGACCCGGGCGGTCGTGGAGCGGGTCGTCCATTCCGCCGCCGACCTCGACTACGCCACCGACCTCGTGATGGACGAGGCCGACCTGGAGAAGGCGCACGCGGCGCTGCACGCCGGGGCGCCCGTGGTCGTGGACGTGGCGATGGTCGGCGCCGGCATCACCCGGCGCGAGACCGTCTGCCGCCTGAAGGACGCCGAGTCCGGTCCCGGTCTGACCCGGTCCGCGCACGCCATCCGGCTCGCCCACGAGCAGGTCGGGCCCGGCGCCCTCTGGGTGATCGGCAACGCGCCGACCGCGCTGGAGGAGCTGCTGACGCTCGACGCCGACCCCGCGCTCGTCATCGGGCTGCCCGTCGGTTTCGTCGGTGCCGTCGAATCGAAGGCCGCGCTGCGCGAGAGCGGGCTGCCCGCCGTGAGCAACGTGTCCGAGAAGGGCGGGTCGGCGGTCGCCGCCGCCGCGCTCAACGCCCTGCTGTACCACCCCACTTCTGCCGAGGAGAAACTGTGACCACCCCGCCCGCCCTGCTCATCGCCGGACACGGCACCCGGGACGACGCCGGAGCCGAGGCGTTCCGCGACTTCGTACGGCAGCTGGGAGCCCGGCACCCCGAACTGCCCGTCGCGGGCGGCTTCATCGAGCTGTCCCCGCCGCCGCTGGGCGAGGCCGTCACCGAGCTGGTGGAGCAGGGCGTACGGCGTTTCGCCGCCGTCCCGCTGATGCTGGTGTCCGCCGGGCACGCCAAGGGCGACATCCCGGCTGCCCTGGCCCGCGAGAAGGAGCGGCACCCGGGCATCTCGTACACCTACGGGCGTCCGCTCGGCCCGCATCCGGCGCTGCTGAACGTGCTGGAGCGGCGGCTGGACGAGGCCCTGGGGTCGGCGGGCCGTACGCCCGGTGACCGTTCCGACGTGACGGTGCTGCTGGTGGGACGCGGCTCCACGGACCCGGACGCCAACGCCGAGGTGCACAAGGCGGCCCGGCTGCTGTGGGAGGGGCGCGGGTACGCGGGTGTCGAGACGGCGTTCGTGTCGCTGGCGGCGCCGGACGTGCCGAGCGGTCTCGACCGCTGTGTGCGGCTGGGCGCGCGCCGGATCGTGGTCCTGCCCTACTTCCTGTTCACGGGCATCCTGCCGGACCGGGTGCGGCACCAGACGGAGGGCTGGGCGGCCGCGCACCCGGAGGCCGAGGTGCTGTCGGCCGACGTCATCGGGCCGGAGCCGGAGCTGCTGGACCTGGTGTGGGAGCGGTACGAGGAGGCCGTCAAGGGCGATCTGCGGATGAACTGCGACTCGTGCGTGTACCGCATCGCGCTGCCGGGCTTCGAGGACAAGGTGGGCATGCCGCAGCAGCCGCACTTCCACCCGGACGACGACGACCACCACCACGGGCACGGTCACGGGCATCACCACCACGGCGCTCACTCGCATGCGCACTGAGAGCGGGCACGATCTGCGTCACCACGGGGACGCGGAGGTCCGTGACGACGGCCGGGCGCTCGTCGACCTGGCCGTGAACGTCCGCGCGGAGACGCCGCCGGTCTGGCTGCGGGAGCACATCGCCGCGTCCCTCGGCGGGCTCGCGGCCTACCCCGACGGGCGGGCCGCGCGGGCGGCGGTGGCCGCGCGGCACGGACTGCCGGTGGAGCGGGTGCTGCTGACGGCTGGCGCGGCGGAGGCGTTCGTGCTGCTGGCGCGGGCGCTGAAGGTGCGGCGGCCGGTCGTCGTGCATCCCCAGTTCACGGAGCCGGAGGCGGCGCTGCGGGACGCGGGGCACACGGTCGGCCGGGTGCTCCTGCCGGAGGCGGACGGCTTCCGGCTGGACCCGGCGGCCGTCCCCGAGGACGCGGACTTCGTGGTGATCGGCAATCCGACGAACCCGACGTCGGTGCTGCACCCGGCGGACGCGATCGCCTCACTCGCCCGGCCCGGGCGGGTGCTGGTGGTGGACGAGGCGTTCATGGACGCGGTGCCGGGCGAACGCGAGGCCCTGGCCGGGCGCGTCGACGTGCCCGGCCTCGTGGTGCTGCGCAGCCTGACCAAGACGTGGGGCCTGGCCGGGCTGCGGATCGGATATGTGCTGGCGGCGCCGGAGATCGTCGAGGACCTCCAGCGGGCACAGCCCCTGTGGCCGGTGTCGACCCCTGCGCTGGCCGCAGCCGAGGCGTGCGTCGGGCCCCGGGCGGTGGCGGAGGCGGCCCACGCGGCGCACCGCATCGCCGCGGACCGCTCCCATCTGCTGACCGGCCTCGCCCGTTTCTCCCCGGCCGGGCTACGGGTGGCCGGGCCCGCCGAGGGCCCCTTCGTCCTGGTCCGCCTGCCCCGGGCGTCCACCGTCCGCCGGCGCCTGCGCGACCTCGGCTGGGCCGTGCGCCGCGGGGACACGTTCCCCGGCCTGGACGAGGAGTGGCTGCGACTGGCGGTACGGGACCGCAGGACGACCGACGGGTTCCTGGAGGCACTGGAGCGGGCGCTGCAGCACTGAGGGCCGGGTTCGAACGGGCGCGGGGCAGGGCCCTGGCGCCCCGCCGGGCCGACCCGAACCGCTGATGCCCGTCGTTCTGCGGGCGAACCAAGCCCAACGCCCCAGCGGCCCGTGACGCACTGAGCCCAGGCCCCCGCGCGACTCGAGCAAGCCTCGGACCACTGAGGCCCGAGAATCCGCAACGGGCTCACCTCGCTCACCCAACCCGGACCCCCGACAGCCCCGGACACACTGAGCCCAGGCCCCCGCGCGACTCGAGCAAGCCTCGGACCGCTGAGGCCCGAGAATCCTCAACGGGCTCACCTCGCTCACCCAACCCGGACCCCCGACAGCCCCGGACACACTGAGCCCAGGCCCCCGCGCGACTCGAGCAAGCCTCGGACCGCT